>DATNLP010000382.1:0-17087 GCA_035602795.1 Acidimicrobiales bacterium
GGTGGTCGTCGTGGTCGTCGACCTGGGCGTCGGGGCCGGCTTTAGCACGGTCGTCGTGGTGACCCGTGGACTCGTGGTCGAAGTGGTCACGGGGGAACTGGTCGTCGTGGTTGGATCCGTCGCTGACGGTGATCCGCTCGACCACGCCGCCAGGACGAGTCCGGTCGCGAGTACGGCGCCGAACACCATCGTCAGTCCTTTCCAAGTGCGCTTCGTCTTACGTTGTCGCATCTGATTCCCCTTTCGCATTTCCATCTCCCTCGCTCAGTGCCATGGAGGCCTCGTCGACCAGTAGTTCTTCGACTCGGGTCACAAGCTCAAGAGTCCCCGAGAACGGCACGGGCTCGCCCTTACTGAGCCGGCGCAGGGTGCCTCGCAGGTGCTCCCCGCCTGGTGACCAACTGATGTCCAACAGCAGCTCCACGTCTCCACGGTGCCGCAACAACGCCGCAGGATCCCTAGGGATCCCCCCTAAACGACATGACTAGGGAGCCCCCTCCGGGTTACTGGGCGAGCCACGTGATGACGACGAGGCCTTTCCCGTCAGCGGTAGTGCCGCGGGTCAGCGTCCAGGAGCGCAGGCCCACCGAATCGGAGCCGCCCGCGCCGCCACCTCCACCTCCGCCGCCGCCCGTGCGGCCACCTCCGCCTCCGCCTCCGCCCCAGAGACCGGAGCCTCCGCCTCCACCGGCACCACCGGCATTCGAGCCGTTCCCGCCGGCAGCACCCGAGCGCGTGGCGTTCGCGTCACCCTTGCCGCCGGCTCCTGCCCCCACGCCCCGCCCGTCGTGGCCGGGGTCAGCCCAATAGTCACCTCCAGCGCTGCCACCCGGTCCTCCTCCATTGAAGGTCGCGTCGAAGCCCGTCCCCCCGGCTCCTCCGCCGCCAGCAGCGGTCACGTCAGTGGTCGTGCCGAGGACCCGAAGTCCGGTCGCCCCTCCCCCGCCCCCGCCGTCGCCGGTGCTCGAGCTGCCACCGCGGCCGCCGGACCAGCCGTCTTCACCCCAGCCTCCCTCACCCGGATACTGGTTGCGTTCGGCGTCCCCGCCGCAGCCGCCCACCGCGATGCCGATCTGTCGCCCGGGAGTGAGCGAGATGATCCCGTTGTACTCGGCTCCATCGCCTCCGACGACCTCTCGGTACGGGTTCACCGACTTGCCGCCGCGGCCGCCGATTATGCGCACTTGTGCGGCATCGATCCCGTCGGGAACCGTGACGTACTGCTCCGTGGGGCCGACGTAGCCAAAGGTGAGCGTACTTGCCGGGTTCGGTGATTGTGCCTGTGCGGCAGGTGCCGTGAAACCGAGTACCGCGGCAGCGACAACGACAGCAGCGGCCAGGCCTGGCTTTGCGTATCGAGCCGGCTGTCGCCAGGAGTTGGTGCGGGTCGAGGGCATGGACTCTCGCATGGCGGTCACCTCAGGCCCCCGGCTGGACGAGCCAGTCCTGGAGGATGGAGCCGTCGACGGCATCCACGTTCACGCCGGAAGAGCCGACCGCAGCGGACAGCACCAGGGACGACTTCGACGAGATCTCGTTCAAGAATCGGTGGCTGCCGTTGGTCTTCCCCCCCTCGATCCATTCCTGGCTCTTGGAACCGTCGCACGGCGCGGTAACGACCGACGCTCCGCTCGAGGTTCCCTGCGCGGTCAGGCACTGCGAGGTGGCGACGTTGACGATGGAGGTCTCCGGAGCGTCCTCTGCAGCGAAACGCCATTCCTGAGAAGGCGAGTTCGCGATCGGAGTCAGCGACACGGCCCCGCCGCCCGAAGCGGGAGCGGTCAGGGCGAGGCCGGCTGCCCCCTCGGCCTCGATGACAGAGGGGTCGGCACTGGTCGCGGCGAACCCGGAGACCCCCGTCGTGACCGAAACGGGGACGTTGTTCGTCATCGGCACCGTCTGCTTGGTGGTCTCGTTTGTGACACTCAGAGTGACTCCGTCGGGGATGCGCGCTTGTACCTGCAGGGGCGGGGTGCCCACGGGAAGACCTTCGGAAACCGACGCGACCGTGCCGGCCTGGCCCGCGTCGAGGACAAACGCGTTGTTGAAGAAGCGCGTGGTCACCAGCGAGCCCGAGGTGGTGTCGATGCTCGTATCGCCGCGGGCCATGATCCCGCCGGGCTCGAAGGTCACCCCTTGGACGTACTCGACCGTCAGGATCTTGCCCGGGGACAGCCCGCTGGCCGCGAAGTCGAAGTTGACGAAATGCGTCGACGGAACCGGGGCCGCGGTCGCCTTCTCGGCTGCCCCCACCGCGTTCTGGCTCCCGAGCGCCGCAGTGCCGGCTCCCAGCAGCACCGCGAGGGCTCCGGCTGCAACCGTCCTGGTCCTGAGACTCATCGTTCTCTCCTCTCACTCCTCGTCGGTCGCTCGACGTGCTCCCGACTGGCTGTTTTCATGGTCTGCCTGCTGGCACTCCCCGGCCCTAGGGAGCACCCCTAGTTCTGCCCCCAGGTCGTGACGGGCGCCCGAAGGAATGGGCAGGACCCCGGACGCGGTGGGCCCCCCGCCCGCAGGCAGGGGGCCCACCGGATTCGACCGTGCGGGTCAGCGTGCCATGGTCGAGGGTGCCTTGATGACCTGGGTGGCGGCGCCGGTCAGGTTGTTCAAGACGTTCGGGTCGTGCACGCTCGATCCCGTCGCCGCCAGGACGTCGACCGTGCCTGGCGCCTTGGCGGAGACCGTTCCGCTGAGCACGTAGGTGAGGGTCCCATGGGGGGCCAAGGTTCCCTGCGTGAAGAGCACGCCGGTGATGCCGAGGACGCTCCCCGACTTGGCTGCGACGTTCTCGCTGACCGATCCCAGCCCGCTCAGGGCAACGGCCGTGGTGACGCCGGTCGCCGTGCCCGGACCGTTGTTGGTCACCGTGACCGTGTAGGCAACGTTGGCCCCGGTCGTGACCGGGGAGCCCGGTCCCGAGATCTTGACCGCAAGGTCGGCCGTACTCGGGGTGGCGGCGTTCACGTCCAACGCGGCCTGCGTCGTCACCGACCCGTCACTGGCGCTTACGGTGTGCGTGCCCGCTGTCGACACCGTGCACGTCGCCCCGGCACACGACCCGTTGGGCGAGATGGCCAGCCTCGTCGCTCCGGTCACGTCCCCAAGGCTGTTGCCAAAGGAGTCGTATCCGGTGACCGCATAGGTCTGCGAACCGCCGGCGGTGATGGTGGCGGTGGACGGGCTCAGCGTGATGGAGCTCAACGCTCCCGGCACGACGTTCAGGGTGCCCTGAGCGCCGGAGCTCGTGTTGGCGCCACTGCTGTCGCTGAAGGCGGCCCCGACGGGGTACTGGCCGACGAGGGTGGGTGCCGTCGTCGAACAGGTGGCGATGCCCGTCGTCGGATCCACCGGCTGGGTGGTGCACGTGGTGATCGCGTTGCCATTGAGGCTGAAGGCCACGCTGCCGCTCGAGGGAACTGGGCTGACCGTCGCGTTCAGCGTCACCGGTGCTCCGGCAGCAGTTGGAGCGGGTGCGGTGAAGGTCGTAGCCGTAGTGGTGATCGTGAAGTAGGTGATGGTCACCTCGGCGTCGCCCGGGTCGGTGCCGGCCGAGATGCCAGTGCCCTCCCCCGCGCTGACAGAACACCCGTTCACGTTGGCCACGTTCGAGCAGAGGTCCGACCCCCCGCCGCCACCGGAGCCGCCGTTACTGAACGAAGTGCCGCCGCCGCCACCACCGTAGTAGCCGCCCCCGCCCCCGCCGCCGCCGCCGTCGTTGCCGTTCCCTGTTCCGTCGCCGGTACCACCAGATCCGGGGCCGGCCGAGGAGAATGCTGCGCCGTCGCTGCCATCGGGTGACCCACCCCAACCGACTGCGGTTGCGCTGCCGCCGCCGCCACCAGTCGACCCGTTGGTGTCTTGACCTACCGAGCCGGCCGGGTACCCGGCTGACCCGCCAGCACCACTCGGGCTGCCCAACGTTCCGCCGTCGGCACCGCCACCGCCGGCGACGATGAGGGGCTGGCTGAAGTCACTGCCCAGGCTGACACCAGAGCCGCCGCCACCACCGCCTGCGTCGAACGCGGCACCTTGTCCGTCGGCTCCGCCACCCACGTCGACGCAGACGTCGAGGACCTGGTTCGACGGGAAGTTCGACAGCGTGCCCGAGACGCCGTCACCCAGGCCAGAGGCCTGGCCAAGAAAGTTCCCGGCCGCACCGACGGCCGAGATGTCGACGCTCGTGACCCCTGCCGGCACCTCCCAGGTGGAGCAGCCCTGTGTGCTGAACGACACCGTGGTCTGCTGTTCCGCCCCGGCTGGCGCGGACACCGAGGCACCGGCGATACCGACGCCCAACGTCGCTGCCGCGGCTAACGCGATCCGACGCATGCGAGCGCTGCTGATTCTGACTGTCTTACCCATGACGAGTCCTCCGTCCGTACTGCGGTGGCGTCTGCCACCGTCGACGGTTCGAAGGATGTGCCACGTTGGTTGATCCGTCCCTAGGGATATTCCCCAGGACGCCCCTAATCCCGGGGACGGCCAACCGCATGCACCGGCTGGATTCAACCTTCGGTTCGCTGACTTGTCAGCCAGGAATAAGGATCGGTCAGCATCTCCGCGCCTGGCCTTCAATGCTTGCGTTTCGCCACCAAGCCGTGACGAGCCAGATGTGACGCACTACGCGCGGCCGATCACCCAAGAGGCGACATCACCCCGCGGCGCGCCACTGAGCTAGGCAGACTGAGCGCGAGTTCGCTCGGAGCAACCGATTTGGTCACTGCTCACCGTGACGAAGACGTATGGGTGATTCGGGCCGCCACCGTACGAGATCTCGACCGCACCAAGTCCCTCCCGCCATGCGACGGGCAACTTCCGCGTTGGTTGAGAAATCGCCCCTGACCTGCTACGATGGAGCGGAAGACGGGATTCGAACCCGCGACCCTCACCTTGGCAAGGTGATGCGCTACCGCTGCGCCACTTCCGCGTTGGGGCTCTACTGTATCGCGCCGCCCGTAGCCGGCGAGGGCCCGAGGAACCCGGGTCCGACCAGCCCGTATCGATCCCGAAGCGTCGCGCCGGCACCACCCCTGTCCCGCATCGGTAGATTGCCGAAATGGAACAGGACGAGACAACGGCCGTCCTCAGCAAGTCCTTCGGATCGGTCGCCGACCACTACAACCGCCTCCGCTCGGGCCCTCCCTCGGAGGCACTCGACTTCCTCCTGCCTCAGGATGCCGCCGACGTCCTCGAAATCGGGGCCGGCACCGGCATCCTGACCCGGCTGCTGGTCAAGCGCATCCCGCACGTCACCGCCATCGAGCCCGATGACCGCATGCGCGCCCTCCTCGCTGCATCGGCCCCCGACCTCGAGGCAATCCAGGGCCACGCAGAAGAGATCCCGGTTCCCTCGAGCTCCTACGACGTTGTCATCGCCCAGTCCGCTTGGCACTGGGTGGACGAGGCGCGTGCCGTGCCCGAAGTGGCCCGCGTCCTCCGCCCCCACGGCCGCCTCTCCCTCGCCTGGACCGGGACCGACCGCTCCGTCGACTGGATGCGCTCGCTGTGGGCCGGCGGAGTCGAGCTCGACCCCGCCGAGAAGAACGAGGTCGATCGCGGCCGCCGAAGTCGCCACATGGTGAACGTCGAAGCTGGAGGCCCCAGCCCCTTCGAGGAGCCGGAGACCAGACTCTTCCGCTGGACGCGGCCCATGTCGAAGAGCGATCTCGTCGCGCTGGCCGCCACCTACAGCCGCGTCATCGTCATGGACGACGGCGCCCGCCGGGAACATCTCGACTCCATGATGCGCTACCTCGACACGCACGAAGCGTTCTCAGGAGCCGACATCATCGACGTCCCCATGCGCTCGTACTGCTGGCGCGCGACGAAACGCTGAGGCGCAGCGCTAACGCAGCCCTAAGCGCGCCGCGCCTGCGCCCGCCGGCTCCTGTGAAACGTCACACGTCCGCAAGAGAACTCCACCCATACGCTCACGGCACTCTGCGTGCGTCCCAAGGTTGACGGCTCATCGTGTCCGTTGCCCGCCCGATCGGCGGGTGCAGCACGAGACGAAAGGGCCACAACCCATGCAACGACATATTCGCAATGCGCTGGCCATCGGCGCCTTGACCTCCGGCCTCGTGGTCGGCGGCGCGTTGGTCGCCGACGCGGCCACCACCTCGACCACGACCTCCAACTCGGGAACGGGTAACACCGGCTCGAGCTCGAGCACCGGCACCTCCGGCTCTTCGGGCTCTTCCGGTTCGTCCTCCGGCTCGAGCACGAGCCCAGGCACCGGCTCCACGAAGAACTGCCCGAACATGGGCAGCGGCTCGACCACCCACCCGGGTCAGGGCGGTGCCCCGTCGGCCGGCGCCACGCCACCGTCGGGCTCAGGAGCGAGTTCGGGATCCGCCCCCAGCTCCGGGGAGTAGCGCAAGGCCGCGGCCGAGGCCGCCCCACGAGGTGCGGCGGCGCGCACCGGCCCAGCGCCACCGGTGTGCCCGCCCGCCTCAGGAGGGTGATCGGATCAGGCCGTCGCCCCCTGGGTGTCCAGCGCGCAGGCCACCAGCTCCCCCAGTGCGTCGTCGATGTAGACGGCCAGGTCGGCCAATTCCGGCAGCAGCCGGCGGCAGGCCAGCAGCCCGAAGCACACCCGGTCCAAGTACGAGAACACCGTCACGTTGATGCCGATCCCCTCGGCCATCGGCCCCACCGGGTACATGTCGGCCACCCGGCTCCCGGCGCAGAACAGCGAGAAGTCGGGACCCCGGACGCTCGATACCGTCACGTTGAAGGGCGGGCGCACCTTGTCGAACAGCCGCGTGCCCGCCACCGCCCGGGCCGCCCGGGTCGCCAGGGCCGGCACGGCAATCTGGGCCAGGTCGCCCACGAAGCGGCCGCCGTGCAGCTTCTCCTGCTCCTTGGCCACCCGGGTCGACTCGCTGATGGCGTCGAGGCGCAGCACCGGGTCGTCGATGTCGCTGGCCAGCGAGACCAGCATCCCCGAAATCTGGTTGCCCAGGTCCTCGCCCTCACCCTCGGGCCGCGTCGAGACCGGCACCATGGCCACCAGCGGCTGGGTGACCTCCTCGTCGCGGGACTCGAGCAGCCGCCGCAGCCCGCCCGACACGCAGGCCAGGACCACGTCGTTCACCGTGGCCTCGAAGCTCCGCCCCACCATCTTCACGTCCTCCAGCGGCACCGACAACGACGCGAAGCGCTTGCGGTTGGACACCGCCCCGTTGAACGACGTCCTGGGCGCCCCGAAGAACCCCGGCGGGGCGTGCTCGCCCCGCCCCGCCAGTTCGCGGTTGTGCATGCCCAGGTCGGCCACCGCATCGATCCCCTCCTGCAGCGTCCGCAGCGTCGACCCCGGCTGGCGGGCCAGCGACGAAGCGGCGTGGCGCAGCATCTGGGCATTGGACGGCAGCGGCGCCGGCTTCCACTCGGGCGGCAGTGGCACCACCCGCGCCCGCGGCGTGAGGTCCATGAACGCCGCCAGCACCGAGGCACCGCTCACCCCGTCGAGGATGGCGTGATGCACCTTGGCGATCAGCGCCGTGCGCCCGCCCGCCACCCCCTCGACCACGTGCATCTCCCACAGGGGACGGTCGGGGTCGAGCTGGCGGCTCATGGCCGAGGCCACGTAGGCGTCGAGCTCGGCCTGGCCGCCCGGCGAGGGCAGGCTGGCCCGGGTCAGGTGGTCGTCCAGCTCGAAGTCCGGGTCGTCCACCCACACCGGGTGGTGCAGGCCGAAGGGCACCCGCACGGCCCGCTGGCGGAGCGGGGCGACCAGGTGGATGCGCTGCCCGATGACCCGGCGGATCTGCGCGTAGCGCGTCGAGGGGGAGAACAGCGACCGCTTGCCCTCGGCCGGGTCGAGCAGCAGGACCACGCCGACGTGCATGGGCGTCGTCGGTGTCTCGAGCGACAGGAACGCCGCATCCATGCCTAGGAGGGACCGCATGACCATCCCTTCTTATCCTCTCTGCCCGGAGGCGTCACGCACCCGTGTGCCCGAACCCGCCGGCCCCCCGTTCCGCCTCCCCCAGGCCGTCCTCTCCGACCAGCTCGAAGGCCGCCTCCTCAACCCGCACGACCACCAGCTGGGCGACGCGGTCGCCCCGGGTGATGGCGTAGTCGTGCTCGGGATCGTGGTTGACCAGCACCACCTGGACCTCGCCGCGGTAGCCCGAGTCGATGAGCCCCGGCGAGTTCAGGCAGGTGATCCCGTGGCGCAGGGCCAGCCCGCTGCGCGGCAGGACCAGGCCGGCGTACCCGGGCGGGATGGCGACCGACACGCCCGTCGGCACCAGCGCCCGCCCGCCCCGGCGGGCCACGACGGCGTCGCAACGGGCGATGAGGTCGGCTCCGGCGTCCCCCGCCCGGGCGTAGCCCGGCACGGGCAGCTCCTCGTCCAGCTGGTGCAGGGGGACGCGCAGCATCGCCGGACATTACAAGGTCCCGCCCCAGGCCCGGCCCGGAGGACGACCGGTAGCATGCGCTCGCCATGCTGGCCTGGATCGATCTCGAGATGACGGGGCTCGATCCGGCGCGCCACACCATCGTGGAGATCGCCTGCCTCATCACCGACGACGACCTGGCCCTGATCGAGGAGGGCCCCGACCTGGTCGTGGCGGCCACCCCCGAGCAACTGGCCGACATGGACGACGTCGTCCGGACCATGCACACCCGTTCGGGCCTGCTGGTCGACATCGAGGCCTCGAGCCTCACGCTGGCCGAGGCCGGGGCGCAGACCTTGGCCTTCCTCCAGCGGCACATCCCCCAGCCCCGGACCGTGCCCCTGGCCGGCAACTCCATCGGGACCGACCGGCGCTTCCTGGCCCAGCAGCTGCCCGAGATCGAGGACTACCTGCACTACCGCTCGGTCGACGTCTCCACCATCAAGGAGCTCTGCCGCCGCTGGCGCCCCGAGGTCTACAAGGCCGCTCCGGCCAAGAAGGGGGGCCACCGCGCCCTGCAGGACATCCGGGAGAGCGTGGCCGAGCTGGCCTACTACCGCGCCGCCCTCTTCGAACCTCCCGCCGCCGTGACCGGCGCAGAGCAGGAGGGCGCAGCGGCCGCCACCGAAACAGAAGAGGAGACACCGTGACGCCCAGCGACTCGCCCTCCATGTCGATCGCCGACGCCAACGCCGCGCTCACCGCCCCCGGCCAGATCTTCGAAATGGAAGAGCGCGAGATCCGCGGCATACCCACGCGCACGTGGAAGAACGCGCCACCCAGCCTGCGCGCCGTCATCGACATGTCGCTCGCCCACGGCGACGCCGTCTTCCTCGTCTACGAGGACGAGCGCACCACCTTCGCCGAGCATTACCGCATCGCCTGCACGCTGGCCCACCGGTTGCGCACCACCTTCGGCGTCGAGCAGGGCGACCGGGTGGCCATCATCATGCGCAACCTGCCCGAGTGGGTCATGGCCTTCTGGGCCGCCACCCTGGCCGGCGCCATCGTCGTACCGCTCAACGCCTGGTGGAGCGGCGAAGAGCTGCGCTACGGCCTCGAGGACTCCGGCTCCAAGGTGGCCTTCGTCGACACCCAGCGGGCGGAGAGCGTGCGCCCCTTCCTGGGCGGCCTCGACACGCTCAAGGCGCTCATCGTCGCCGACGAGCACCGCACACCCGCCGAGACACCGCTGGCCGTCTACGAGCCCACCGGCGGTGCGGCGCTCGTGCCCGAGTGGCCCTTCCCGCTCGCCTTGGGGGACGTGGATGAGGCCGCCTCGCCGCCCGACCTCACGCTTGATCCGGAGGACGACGCCACCATCTTCTACACGTCGGGCACCACCGGGAGGCCCAAGGGCGCCGTGGGCACGCATCGCAACATGTGCACCAACCTGATGAGCCTCTTCTTCCTCAACACCCGGGGCGGCATGCGCTTCGGCAGCTCGCCCTTCGAGGAGACGGAGAAGGCCGAACGGTCCCAGCCCGCGTTCCTGCTCTCGGTGCCGCTGTTCCATGCCACCGGCTGCCACTCGGTGATGGTCTCCAACATCGCCGCCGGCGGGAAGCTCGTGATGATGCACCACTGGGACCCCGAGCGGGCGCTCGAGTTGATCGAGCGCGAGCGCATCGCCACGTTCGGCGGCGTGCCGGCCATGGTCATGCAGGTGCTCGACTCCCCCAACTTCAAGAAGTTCGACACCTCTTCCATCCGGGGCGTCTCCTACGGCGGCGCGCCCGCCCCACCCGACCTGGTGCGGCGCATCCGCGAGGCCTGGCCCATCGGCCAGCCCTCCAACGGCTACGGACTCACCGAGACCTCGTCGGTCACCTCCATGAACTCGGGCGCCGACTACGTGGCCAAGCCGGACAGCGCCGGCCCGCCGGTGCCGGTGTGCGACGTGGCCGTCCTGCCCGAGGACTACGCCAAAGAGGAGCCCGACGACAGCGTCCCCCGCGGACCCGGGGTGCGGGGCGAGCTGTGGATCAAGGGCCCCAACGTGGTGCGGGGCTACTGGAACCGGCCTGAGGAAACCGCGAAGACGTTCAGCCGCGGCTGGCTCCACACGGGCGACGTGGCCCAACTCGACGACGAGAACTTCATCTACATCGTGGACCGGGCCAAGGACATGATCATCCGGGGCGGCGAGAACGTGTACTCGGTCCAGGTCGAGGCCGCTCTCTTCGAGCATCCGGCCGTGGCCGACGTCGCCGTCATCGGCGTGCCCGAGCCCACGCTGGGCGAAGAGGTCGGTGCCGTGGTGGTGCTCCGCCCCGGGGCCAAGGTCACCGCGGACGAGCTCGCCCTGCACGTCAAGGCGCGTCTCGCCGGCTTCATGGTGCCCACCCACATCTGGTTCCGCTCCGAACCGCTCCCGCGCAACCCGCAAGGCAAGGTGCTCAAGCGGGAACTACGCGAGGAGTTGGTGGGGTCCAGATAGTTCGGGGCGATGCCCTCGAAAACGGGCAGACTGGTCCTCTGTGGGTGATGCCGCCACGTTCCGACTCGATGGCCACGTGGCCACCATCACGTACAACCGGCCCGAGGTTCTCAACGCCATGAACGCGGACATGCGGCGCGACCTCAATGACGCGTTCTCGCGTTTCCGCGACGACGAGGACGCCTGGGTCGCCATCGTCACCGGTTCGGGCCGGGCCTTCTGCGCCGGCGCCGACCTGCGGCAGGGAGCGGGGTCCACCGGGGAGTTCGCCGGCTCCTTCTGGGAGAAGCCGACGCTCAATTCCTTCGAGAGCGGGTGGGAGATCTTCAAGCCGGTCATCGCGGCCGTGAACGGATACTGCCTGGGTTACGGGCTCACGCTCGCCACCTGGTGCGACTTCGTCCTGGCCAGTGACCGAGCCGAGTTCGGTCTTCCCGAGGTACGCCTCGGCGTCCCTGCCATCGTGGCCTCCATCCGCCTGCCGCAGCGCATCAACTGGGCCGATGCGATGGAGCTGTTGCTCACCGGGGAGCGCATCGACGCTGAGCGAGCCCGCGCCATGGGTCTGGTCTGGAGGGTCGTCCCCCACGAGACCCTGCTCGACGAGGCACATGCGCTGGCGCGACGCCTTCTCGGCGGAGCGCCTCTGGCCCAGCGGGCCATGAAGGAGATGGCGATGCGGACCCGGCACATGCCGACGCTCGAGGCCATCCGCTTCGGCGAGACGATGCGGCACGTCGCCGGGCGGACCCAGGACGCCGCCGAGGGTGGTCGGGCCGCCGCGGAGAACCGCCCGCCGCGCTGGACCGGGCGGTGAGGCAGGCCGGGTCGCCCACGCCGCGGCGACGTGGACGCCTGACAGCCTGACCGCGGCTCGTCCCCTCGGCGCTTATCCGGCAACACGCCGACGATGGATGTAACTCGTGATGCGTCATGTTGGTTCGCCCGACCGGTCCGTCAGGGCAAGGCCTGCGGAGTGGCCTCAACCCGGAGGGATCGACTGGGCGAAGTGGAACACGTCCTCAGGGTCGTATTTCCGTTTCACTTGCTGCAGACGCGCCAGGTTCGCTCCGTAGTAGGCCTGCTGCCAGTCGGCCAGTGTGGGGTCGATGTAATTCTGGTAGGAGCCCTGCGACACCGGGGCGAACGCACTCTGGACGCCCTCGAGCCAAGCCGACGCGGCCGACGTGGCACTCGGAGCCGGTGACGTCGTCGGATAGGTGATCGAGTACTGGGCGCAGGCCGCGGCGTCTCGATGGACGAAGGCGGTCTCGCTGGCCCCCACCTGGTTGATCACCCCTCCATAGCCGTCGAAGACGATCCCACCGCCGGCGCCGGGCAGGGTCGTGGGCAGTGTCGACAGGGCCGACACCAGCGCGCTGACCGTCTGCTCGGGAATCGGGCCCCCCACGTAGGAGGACTTCGCCGCGAACGGCGACTGCACCGGCGTCGCGCACTGGGCCACCGGTTTCCCCTCGCATCCCGCCTCAATCATGGTGGCCGTCATGTACTCCTCGGGGCCCACGAATTGGTACGTCGTCGCCTGCCCGACGGCCGCCGTCAACGGGCCCAGCGCGGCGGAACACCCGGCGACGATGCCGGCGAACACCCCGGTGACCTTGACCGACCCGCTGCCCGCCACCCCACTGCTGTACAGCTGGCAGTTGGCCCACAGCTCTGGCGGCGCCGAAGGGATCCATCGGATCCAGGCGTCGAGGACGCTGGCGGCTGCCCCCCAGGGCCACTCGAGCGTGAAGAGGGTGATCGCCCCGGGAATGGGCCTCACCCGGAAGTCGAACGAGGTCACGACGCCGAAATTCCCACCGCCACCGCCTCGGCAGGCCCAGTACAGATCCTCGTCCTGCCCGGGCCCGCACCGGTGCAGCACCCCGTCGGCCGTCACGATGTCGACCATGGCCATCTGGTCACACGTCAGCCCGTAGGCCCGGGCAAAGACGCCGATGCCTCCACCCAGGGCCAGCCCGGCGATGCCCACGGTGGGGCACGAGCCTCCGGGCAGCAGGAGGCCCTGCGCGGCCAAGTCGCTATACACGTCGATCAACTCTGCACCCGCACCCACCGTGACGATCCCCTGGCCGGCGCCGGCCGTCGAGCCGGCGTTCGTGGCCTCCATGGAGACACCCCGCAGGTGTGACACGTCTACGACCAGGCCCGGGCCCGACGAGTACCCCCCATAGCTGTGGCCACCGGAGCGCACGGCCACCTCGACGTCGTTCGCTCGGGCGAACGCGAGGCAGCGCTGGACGTCGCCGGACGACACGCACTGGGCGATGGCCGCCGGGTCGGGTGTGTAGAGCGCGTTGTACAGGTGTCCCGCCGCCAGGTAACCGCTCTGACCGGGCCGCAGCAACGTGCCGGACAGCGAGGCGGCCAGCGCTTGCCAATCCGGCGGGCCGCCGTGCCCGGACTTGGCCGATGTCGATGTGGACGTGCCATGCGCGCCCGAACGCTCCGGTTGGCCACCCGAGCACCCGGCTGCGGCCCCCCCGGCGACAACACTCGTGCCCACTGCGGCCGCTCCGCGCAGGAAGGAACGGCGATCCATCAGAGCTTTGTCGCCACGGCCAACCGGCGGACCATGATCGCCGACCTTATGCCACGCGACCGTCGACGGCGCTGCTGAGGGACATGGCTCGGGACGCCCGAAGGCATCGTCTCTCGGGTCCACCGCGGGCTGCGGCGCCGAACATTGGCATGATGAAGGACGTGGTCACGGTGTCGACGGAAGAGTTCGACGAGCTTGTCGAGAAGGCTCTAGACGACATTCCAGAGGAGCTGCGCTCCGCCATGGACAACGTGGTGGTCCAGGTGGACGACACCAGTCCGCCTGGACGGCTGTTCGGTCTCTATCAGGGTGTTCCCCTGACCAAACGGGGCGGGTACTCGGCCTCCATGCCCGACCGGATCACCATCTTCATGCAGACGATCTGCCAGGCGTGTGCGACGACGCAAGACGTGGAGCGGCAGGTTCGCAAGACGGTCATCCACGAGGTCGGACACCATTTCGGCATCGGCGACGCCCGCTTGCGAGAGCTGGGCTGGTGACGGAGCCGCAGCCGAACTCCGGTCGATCGGACGGGAGGCCATGAGCGCCGACCGGGCGGGCCGGACGGTCTACGAAGCCGCCGGCGGCGACGAGGGCCTACGGCGCCTGGCCGCCGCCTGGCACGAGCGGGTGCTGGCGGACGAGGAGGTCAGGCACGCCTTCAGCCACGGCTACCACCCGGAGCACACCGAGCGCCTGGCCGCCTATTGGGCCGAGGCGCTCGGAGGTCCCGCGACCTACTCGGAGCGTTACGGCGACGAGACCTCGGTGGTGCGGATCCACAGCGGCAACGGACTCCACGACGAAATGGACCGCCGCGCCGTCGCCTGCTTCGCCTTGGCGTTGGAGGACACCGGGCTCGCGGGCGACGAAGCGTTGCGCCAGGCGCTGCAGGACTATTTCGAGTGGGCCACCACCACGACGATGGCCCGGTACCACCGCTCCGCGGACGACGTCCCGGAGGGTCTGGACATTCCGCGCTGGTCTTGGGACGGCCTGGTCGACCGAGACGGCACTCCCGAAACCTGAGCACGGCCCCGTGTGGGGCTCAACGGAAAGACGGTCGGCGAGCACGAAGAGCCGACGGCACTCGTGACCGCGAGGCGGCGCAGGAAGGACCCGGACGGTGGGGCGGGGCGGCTGCCGGGATGCCCTCCCGGTCGCCCTCCTGCAAACGGTTAACGGGCCCGTTTACCGTTTCCGCGCGGTCATCCCCGGCGCTGCGCGGTGAACCCCGCGCCCACCAGTCGAGGCGCCGCGCGATGAGCCCCGGGCAGCCCAATCGAAGCGCCGCGCGGTGATCCCCGCCGGCCCCTCCCCGAATGCGAACGTGCCGGCCCCGAGGCCGGCACGTCGCACATCTCTGAGCCCCTCGCGGGGGCCGTCCCGCAGGCTCAGCGGTTGGGCTGAGGCGTCACCCGCAGGTAGGGCTTGAGGGCCTTCCACCCCTTGGGGAAGCGGCCCTTGGCGTCCTCGTCGCTCAGCGCCGGCACGATGATGACGTCCTCGCCGTCGTTCCAGTTCACCGGCGTGGCCACCGAGTAGTCCGCCGTCAGCTGCAACGAGTCGAGGACGCGCAGGATCTCGTCCACGTTGCGCCCCGTCGAGGCCGGGTAGGTCAGCGTCAGCTTGACCTTCTTGTCCGGGCCGATGATGAACACGGAGCGGACCGTCAACGTGTCGTTGGCGTTCGGGTGGATCATGTCGTAGAGGTCCGCCACCTTGCGGTCCTCGTCGCCGATCAGCGGGAAAGCCAGGGCCGAGCCCTGGGTCTCCTCGATGTCGCCGGCCCAGCCCTTGTGGGACTCGACCGAGTCGACCGAGATGCCGATCAGCTTGGTGTTCCGCTTGTCGAACTCGGGCTTGGCCTTGGAGAAGGCGCCCAGCTCGGTGGTGCAGACCGGTGTGAAGTCCTTCGGGTGCGAGAACAGGATGCCCCAGCTGTCACCGAGCCACTCGTGGAAGTTGATGGTGCCGTCGGTGGTGTCCGCCGTGAAGTCGGGAGCAGTGTCTCCCAGTCGTACTGCCATGTATTCCTCCTGGAATTCGGTGCCGCTACGAAGTGAACGCCAGGACCTTACCGGTTGTTCCCCCAATTGTCGACATATTTGGTCATGATTTGTCGAGCCGGGCCCGACTACGGCAAAAGTGGGGGCCGACCAGGGGTTCGACCGCCGGGCCATGTCCGGGCCACCCCGGAGGTCGTGGGAGAATGCGAGCGTGGAGACGGAGGCCACCCAGACCGCGGCGGGCACCTACACGCCCTACAAGGCTGCTGCCACCCTCGACGTCGGGCGCGACGGCCCGGTGACCGTCGTCACCATCGACCGCCCCGAGCGCCGCAACGCCGTGGACAGCGTGTGCGCCGACCAGCTCCGGGAGGCCTTCGAGGCCTTCGACCGCGACGAGGCGGCCTCGGTGGCCGTCCTCACCGGCGCCCACGGCACCTTCTGCGCCGGCGCCGACCTCAAGGCGGTGGCCGAGGGCGACCGCCGGCCCATCCCGGACCACGGCCCCGGGCCCATGGGCCCCACCCGCCTCACCCTGTCCAAGCCGGTCATCGCCGCCGTCGAGGGCTACGCCGTGGCCGGCGGGATCGAGCTGGCGCTGTGGTGCGACCTGCGGGTGGCGGCCGAGGACGCCGTCTTCGGCGTGTTCTGCCGCCGCTTCGGCGTACCCCTGTGCGACCTGGGCACCGTGCGCCTGCCCCGCATCGTCGGCCACGGCCGCGCCATGGACCTGATCCTGACCGGGCGGGCGGTCGCCGCCCCCGAGGCGCTGCAGATCGGGTTGGCCAACCGCGTCGTGCCGCCGGGCCGGGCCCTGGCGGCCTCCGTCGAGCTGGCGCACCAGCTGGCCGCGCTCCCCCAGTTCTGCCTGCGCTCGGATCGCATGAGCGCGCTCGAGCAATGGGGCCTGAGCGAGGAGGAAGCCGCGGTCAACGAGGCGCGCCGGGGGCGTGACGTGATCAGCAGTGGCGAGACGCTCGAGGGTGCGAAACGGTTCGCGGGAGGGGCGGGACGCGGTGGCACTGCGCTCGCCTGACCACCTCGACGGCGGCGGGGACGCGCCGGGCCGCCCAACGGTGGCCGCGTTCGACTTCGACGGCACGCTGACCAATGGCGGCAGCGTCTTCCCGTTCCTGGTCAGCCTGCGCGGCCTGGTGCCGGTACTGCGCGCCGTCGTCCGGCTCTCCCCCGCGCTGCTCCACGCCGCAATCGCCGGCGGCCCGGCGGCCGACGAGGTCAAGGAGCGCCTCTTCTCCCGGCTCATCGGCGGGATGTCGGTGGCGGAGGTGGAGCGCCGCTCGGCCGCCTTCGTTCGCCGGCACCTGCAGAAGCACCTGCGCGACGACACCTGGCGGCGCCTGGAGTGGCACCAGCGCCAGGGCCATCACACCGTCATCGTCTCGGCCTCGCCCGAGTGCTACGTCGCCCCGGCCGGCGATGAGCTGGCCGTCGACGGCGTGGTGGCCACCCGGCTCGCCGTCGGGGGCGGGGGCCTGCTGACGGGCGGCTACGAGGGCAAGAACTGCCGGGGGGCGGAGAAGTACGCCCGCCTGGTCGTCCACCTGCGCGCCCGCGGGCTGCTGTCGAGCAACGGCGGCGAGCAGCCGGTCCTGTGGGCCTACGGCAACAGCCGGGGCGACCTGCGCCTTCTTCAAGCGGCCGACCAC
>DATNLP010000384.1:0-15185 GCA_035602795.1 Acidimicrobiales bacterium
CGCGTAGGACATGCGGAAATAGCCCGGTGCGCCGAACGCCTCTCCGGGCACGACCGCCACCTTGGCTTCGTTGATGCATAGTTCGGCCAGCTCCGCGCTGCTCGCCGGACGTTGACCTCGGATGCTCCGCCCGAGCAGCCCCTTGACCGAGGGGAAGGCGTAGAACGCGCCCTCGGGCTCGACACAGACCACACCCTCGATGTCGTTCAGCATGGTGACGATGGCACGCCGGCGGCGATCGAAGGCCTGGCGCATCATGGCCACGTCCTCGAGGCCACCGGACACCGCGGCTAACGCGGCGCGTTGGGAGACGTTGGCGACGTTCGAGGTCTCGTGGCTCTGGATGTTGGCGGCTGCGGTAATGGCGTCGGTCGGGCCCATGAGCCATCCGACGCGCCAGCCCGTCATGGCGTACGTCTTGGCGACTCCGTTGGCCACCAGGCAGCGGTCGACCAGCTCGGGCACCAACACGGGCATGGAGTGGTGCTCGGCGCCGTCGTAGACGAGGTGCTCGTAGATCTCGTCGGTCAGCACCCAGATGCCCTTCTCGACCGCCCAGCGCCCGATGGCCTCGATTTCGTCCCGCGGGTAGACAGCGCCGGTCGGATTGGACGGGGACACGAACAGCAGAGCCTTGGTGTTGGGCGTCCATGCCGCCTCGAGGTCCTCGACCGAGGAGCGGAAGCCCGTGGTCTCGTCCGAGGAGACGACGACCGGGGTACCCCCGGCCAGCGCGATCGACTCGGGGTAGGTGGTCCAATACGGCGCCAGCACGATCACCTCGTCGCCCGGGTCACAGAGCACGGCAAAGGCGTTGGAAACCGCCTGCTTGCCGCCGTTGGTCACCAGCACCTGGCCGGCCGTGACCTCGAGGCCCGAGTCCCGCTTGGTCTTGGCCACGATGGCCTCGCGCAGGGCGGGAATGCCGCTCGTCGGGGTGTAGCGGTGGTTAGCCGGGTCACGGCAGGCCTCGACCGCGGCCTCGACGATGTGGGCGGGCGTCGGGAAGTCCGGCTCACCCGCCCCGAACCCGATGACGTGCTCCCCGGCTGCCTGCAGCGCCTTGGCCTTGGCATCCACGGCGAGGGTGGCCGAGGGCGCGACATTGGCGGCCCGGCGCGAGATCCGGCGGAGCGCGGTCGGGGATTTGGCGGTTGTCACGGGTGCCATGATTCCATACGTGCCAGATACCCCCGACATCACGATCCCCGCAGAATTGCTCCCCTCCGACGGCCGTTTCGGCTCCGGCCCGTCCAAGGTGCGGCCAGAGCAGATCGACACGCTGGCCCAGGTCGCCGGCAGCTACATGGGGACCAGCCACCGCCAGAAGACGGTCAAATCACAGGTGGCCCGCGTGCGCGCCGGCCTGCGCCAACTCTTCTCGCTCCCCGACGGCTACGAGGTGGTGCTGGGCAACGGCGGCACGACCTGCTTCTGGGACGCCGCCACCTTCGGCCTCATCGAGGAGCAGAGCCAGCACTTGAGCTTCGGTGAGTTCTCGTCCAAGTTCGCCGGGTGCGTGAAGGCAGCGCCGCACCTCAAGGACCCCCAGGTGGTGAAGTCGGAGGTGGGCACGCACCCGCTGCCGGTGGCCGACGCCTCGGTCGACCTGTACGCGTTGACGCACAACGAGACGTCCACCGGGGTGTCGATGACGATTGCCCGTCCCGCCGGGGCCGCGCTGCCCGCCGACGGCGGTGGCCTGGTGGCGGTCGACGGGACGTCGGGCGCCGGAGGACTGCGCGTCGACCCGGCCCAGTTCGATGCCTACTACCTGGCCCCGCAGAAGTGCTTCGCCTCCGACGGAGGGCTGTGGCTTGCGCTCATGTCGCCGGCCGCGCTCGAGCGGGTGGAGCGGATCGCCGCGTCGGGCCGCTGGATCCCGACCTTCCTCGACCTGAAGACGGCGGTCGACAACTCGGTGCAGGACCAGACGTACAACACGCCGGCGCTGGCCACCATCTTCCTCCTGGCCGAACAGGTCGACTGGATGAACGACAACGGAGGCCTGGAGTGGACGGCGTCGCGCTGCGACCGCTCGGCCGAGATCCTCTACACCTGGGCCGAGCAGTCCGGCTTCGCCCGGCCTTTCGTCGAGAACCCGGCTGACCGCAGCCACGTGGTGGGCACCATCGACTTCGTCGACGCCATCGACGCCGCCACGGTGGCGGCCGTCCTGCGCGCCAACGGCATCGTCGACACCGAGCCCTACCGCAAGTTGGGCCGCAACCAACTGCGCATCGCCATGTTCCCGGCCATCGAGCCCGACGACGTGGCGTCGCTGTGCGGCTGCATCACCCACGTGGTGGGCGCACTGGCCAACTGAGCGCGGGCCCGGCCGCGGCCCCGGCCCGCTGCGGTGCGCCGCGGGGCCTTTGCGGTGCGCCCCCGCCTGCGGCAGCGCCGGCGCTGAGGGCGGATGCCTTCATACACCGGACGGTGCGGCGACGGCCGCCAAAGACTGGTGCTAGCCCCATCGCGAGACGGGTGGGGGCGCCATGGCGCAACCAACCACCTCCCCCGTAGTATACCGGGTATACGCGGTTCCGAGTGGGGGCCAATGAGCCTCCAAGACGAGAAGGGCGGGCCGGAATATGACCACAGCCACCTTGCCCGATGCCCGGCCGGTGACCGGCGGGGGGAGCCCGTGGGCCGTCGAGACCCACGGGCTGACGAAGCGGTTCGGCGAGAACATTGCGGTGAACGACGTCGAGCTGCTCGTGCCCCGCGGCTGCGCCTTCGGCTACCTCGGCCCCAACGGCGCCGGCAAGACCACGCTCATCCGGGTGTTGCTCGGCCTCACCCACGCGGACTCCGGCACCATGTCACTCCTGGGACACCGGGTGCCGCGGCATCGCGACCAGGCCCTGGCTCGCGTCGGTGCCATCGTCGACGAGCCCCGCTTCCACGGCCACCTGACCGGTCGCCAGAACCTGCAGATCCTGGCCGCGGCGCGTGAGCCGGCGGCCAAGCGTCGCATTGAGCCAGCGCTCGAACGCGTGGGTATCCTGCACCGCGCCAATGACAAGGTGTCGAAGTACTCCATGGGCATGCGCCAGCGTCTGGGCGTCGCCGCCTGCCTCCTGGGAGATCCGCAACTGCTGATCCTCGACGAGCCGATGAACGGCCTCGACCCCGGGGGAATGCTCGACATGCGCGACATGATCATGTCGCTGGTGGCCGAGGGGCGCACCGTCGTGCTGTCCTCGCACCTGCTCGACGAGGTCGAGCGCACCTGCGACGCCGTGGCCATCGTCGACCACGGTACGGTAATCCGCCAGGGCCCGATCTCCCAGCTGCTCGCCGGCTCGTCCTTCGAGGTCCAGGTCGAGTGCTCCGACCCCGACCGGGCGCTCCACCTGCTCGACGGCACCGCGTTCGGCGCACACGTCCAGGCCGGGCCGGACGGACTGGCCATCTCACTGCCGGAGGGTACCGAGCGCGATGCCATCGCGGAGATCAATCGCCTCCTGGTGGAGGACGGGATCTCCGTCTACCGGCTCCAGCACATCCAGGCCTCGCTCGAGCAGTGGTTCCTGTCCGTCACGAGCCGATTGGGGGACACGGAATGACGACGATCTCCGACATCGGCGCACCGGCACCGGGTCCGGCTCCCGACATGGTTCCGGCGGCAGCGCGGAGCGATCACCGCGGATCTTGGATCCCGACGTGGGGCATGGTCACCACACGATTCATGGAGTTGCGCCGGCGGCGCGGGCTGATGATCGCCCTGATCGCCGTCAACGTCGGCATCCCGGTCGTCTTCCTCACTGTGCGCCTCATCTCCCACGCCGTGGCCCCCAAGTCCTACGGGCCGGCCGGTGGCTACACCATCTTCACCACGCTGGTGCTCGGCTTCATGTACGTCTTCGGGTTCATTGTGGCGGCCGTCGTCGGCTGCACGGCGGGATCGGTCGACCTCACCGAGGGGATGTTCCGCCACCTGGTCATCACCGGCCGTTCCCGCATGGCCCTGTATCTGGCCCGGATCCCCGCCGGGCTGGCCATCGTCATCGCCATGGTGGCCGTCGGCTACACGATCGTCTGCGCGGTGTGCGTCTTTGCCGCCCCGGCGCAGCTCAACTACGACGGGGTCAACGTGCCGCAGGGCCTCTCGCGCCCCGCACTGGAAACCTGGGCGGCGTCGCACGCCGACGAGGTCATCTGCGATTTCAACTACCACGGAGGCCCAGGGCTGAACGGGAACGTGCCGCCGAGCGTGCCGTGCGGCGGCGGCCAGACCAGCGGTCCGCCGCCCGGTTCCGTCATCCAGACACCGAAGGGCACGGTCACCGTGCCCGTCACGTCCTCCTCACCGGCGCAGATCCGGGCGTTCGCGGTCGCGGTCGCCAACCAGGACTACGCCGACTACAGCGCCAACTTCACGGTCCCGTCGACTTCACTGATGGTCGACGTCGGCCTGTGGATCGCCCTCGAGGCAACCATCGGGTTCATGGTCGGCCTCGGGCTGTCCTCGCTGATGGGGCAGCGCACTGTGCCCGTGATCCTCCTGGTCGTGCTGGAGTTGATCTTCACACCGATCTTCAGCCGCCACATCATTTCGCACCTGCTCAACGTCGAGCGGGGGATCGTCGGCGTGGCGATGCTCCATATCGAGCCGGGCAACCTGCCGACGCCGTTCAGCGGCGGCGGCGGGGGCGGTGGTGGTGGCGGGCTGAGCCTGATACCGGAGTCCACGCTGGTGGCGTCACTGGTCGTCGTGGGTTGGATCGTCTTCTGGACCGCTCTCGGGGCGTGGCGGATGATGACCCGCGATACCTGACGAGCTCATCCTCGGCCTCGAGGTCACCCGACGGCGTATCCGGCTGAGGTGAGCAGCTTCTCGCTCTCCTCCCACAGGCGCGCCGCGGTGCCGTCGTCACGGGCCGCCCGGCTCATGTGCCCGGGCTTGGAGCGGACCCAGTACATGCCGGTCTTGCCGGTGACATCAGGCGAGGTGGCGAGATGGATCGACGTCCGGGCGCCCCGCTTGGGACTGATCTCGAACGGCCGCACGAGCTTCAGTCCAAAGCCCATGAAGCCGGTGAGGTCGCCGTCCATGCCAAAGCCGCTGCGGACGGGACCCGGGTGGACGGCGTTGGCCGTGACCCCGGTGCCCGCGAGGCGCTTGGCCAGCTCCCGGGTGAAGAGGACGTTGGCCAGCTTCGAGCGACAGTAGGCATCCATGCCGTCGTAGCCCTGCTCGCTCTGCAGGTCGTCGAAGCGCATGCCATGCCGGGCGAAGTGGTGACCAACGGAGGTCACGCTCACGATCCGCGCCGGTGAACCGGCGCGTAACCGATCGAGCAACAAATTCGTCAGGTAGAAGTGGCCCAGGTGGTTGACCCCAAAGGTGTACTCGAACCCCTGCGCCGTCAGCTGGTGCTGAGACCACGTACCACCGGCGTTGTTGACGAGCACGTCAAGCCGGCCCCAGCGCGCCAGGACGTCGTCCGCCGCCGCACGCACGGAGGCCAGGTCGGCCAGGTCGAGGTCGACGACGTGCACGTCGTCGTTCCAGGTGCGACGCGTGACCTCCTTGGCCGCCACCTCGGCCTTGGCCCGGTTCCGACAGGCCAGCACCGTCGTCGCCTCGAGCGCGGCAACGCCCACCGCCGTCTCGAGGCCAATCCCGACGTTGGACCCGGTGACGACGACGACTTTGCCCTTCATGCCCATGAGGAATCCGATCTGGAGGGGGATCTCCGTGCCGATGAATACTGACTCCGCCCGGGGCCAATCTATGTGGTGGCCTCCGGTCCCGACCCCTGCGAGATGGAGTCCTGCTCGTAACGGTGCACGGGAACGACCTGAGCTTGACCTGCAACAGCTCAGAGGGCACCTTGGTATGCGACCTGGTGCCGGCGTCGGGCCTCGTCAGGCGGGAAACGAGAGGCGGACTCCATGACGATCACTCAGAGCTCGGACCTCGACGGGTGGCTGCTGCAGGTGCTGATCACCCCCGAAGGTCAGGCCAATCCGTACCCGTACTACACCCTCATGCGCGAGGAGGCCCGGGTCAGCCGGACGTCGTTCGGACCCTATGTCGTCAACGGGTATGACGAGGGCCAGTCAGTGCTGCGCGATCCCCGACTCGGACGGGGCATGGGCCAGGAGGGCGCGTCCGCCGGCATCTTCGGCGAGAACGGGACGCGCCGAGGCGAATTCTTCGAGGTGTCGCAGCACAACATGCTGCTGGCCGACCCACCCGACCACACCCGGTTGCGGCGGCTGGTCTCGCGCTCGTTCACGCCGCGGCAGATGGAGCGGCTCCGCCCGGCGGTGCACGCCCTCGTGGCCGGCCTGCTCGACGTCATGGCCGCGAAGGGCGACGTCGAGTTCATGTCCGACCTTGCGCTGCCGCTGCCCATGGCGGTCATCGGCGAGCTGGTCGGTGTGCCGTCGTCGGACTGGTCCGGCCTCCAACCTCTGGTCCGGGCCGCGGCGCGAGGCATCGAGCCGGTCCTGGCCTCCGAGGAGATCGACGCCGCCATCGAGGCCATCGGGGCCCTGAGCGAGTACTTCTTCGCCTTGCTCGAAGACCGGCGGCGCAACCCACGCGACGACCTGCTGAGCTCGCTCGTCGAGGCGCGGGAGAACGACGACCGGCTGACCAACGAGGAGGTGGCGTCGACCGCCATCCTGCTCTTCGCCGCCGGCTTCGAGACGACGACCAACCTCCTCGGCAACGGCCTCCTCGCCCTGCTCACCCACCCGGAGCAGCTGGCGGACTGGCGCGCCCACCCCGACATCGCGCCAACGGCCGTCGAGGAACTGTTGCGGTTCGACAGCCCGGTGCAATTCAACCTGCGCACGGCTCTCGAGCCGGCCGACCTGGCCGGCGATCGTCTGGAGCGGGGCGAACGCATCGTGGTGCTGCAGGGCGCGGCCAACCGCGACCCCAGGCGCTTCGAGAACCCCGACGACCTCGACTTGCGGCGCGAGAACAACGTGCCGCTGAGCTTCGGCTGGGGCATCCACCACTGCATCGGGGCGGCCCTGGCCCGCATGGAGGGCGAGATCGCCTTCAACGCGCTGTTGGAGCGCTTCGGTGACATCGAGCTCCTCGACGACAAGCCGCAGTGGCGGCCCGGCTTCACCCTGCGCGGCCTGCTCGAGCTGCCCGTCGGCCTGTCAGCTCACTGACCGGCGCCCTCCGCCGGGCCGTGCGCCCGCTCCCACGCCTCGGGTGGGCCGACCTCTGAGGCCTCCGGGCCCAGGCGCGCCACGTAGCCGGCGTGGACCGCCCGCCAGCGGTCCGGCGGCTCCCACGGCAGGCCGGCCTCGTCAACCACGTAGGCGAGCTGCTCCAGGCACACGTGCCACCCCGCCGCGTCGCGTGCGGCCTTGCCGTGCTCGGGGAAGGTGACGACGAGGGACAGGAGGCAGCCATTCCCGTCTGGCTCCAGCTCGAAGCGGAGGGCGTCGTCGGCCCAGCGCAGCTCCAGGACCGTGGGCGGCTCGAAGACCCTCATCTCGCCGTCGAAGGGCTCCCCCTCTGACTGGCGGAACGAGAAGCGCAGCGGTGCGCCCGGCGAACGCTCCCCTTCGATCGTGGTCGGGAACCAGCCGGCCAGGTGTTCGTCGTCGGTGAGCGCCGCCCACACCCGTTGCGGGGGGTGGGCCAGCCGCCGACGAAAGTGCAGGACCGAGGCGTCGCCGACCTGCTCGAGCGAGCCGAACTCCTCGTCGGCCGTCATGCCCAGGGCTCCTCGTCGGTGCTCTCCATGATCTCGAGGTGACGTTCCAGCGCGTTGAGGTGCGCCGCCCACCCGCGCCGGTAGGGCTCCAACCACTCGTCGACTTCGCGGAGCGGCTCGGGCCGCACCCGGTAGATGCGCCGCTGGGCGTCGGTCCGCACCTCGACCAGGCCCGCCTCCCGCAGGACCTTGAGGTGCTTGGACACCGCCGGTTGGCTCAACGAGAGCAGCGTCACCAAGTCGCCCACCGGGCGCTCCTCCTCGACCAGGAGATCGAGGATCCGGCGACGGCTCTCCTCGGCCAGAACCTCGAAAGTCGCCGTCACACAGCAAGTATTTCTCTAACCGTATATAACTGTCAAGACATATTCAGCTCTTGACTGAGGCCCCGGCCTTCGCAGCAGCCAGTCTCCGCAGGGGCGGCAGCATCGGCGGCGGCTGCTTGCGCGGCGGCAAGGAGTCCAGCAACGCCGTCGTGATCCCGGTGATCTCCGTCACCGCCCGCTCGAACGCCTCCTCGGTCTGCGGTGAGACGGATTGCACGCCGCTCACTTTGCGGACGTACTGACGCGCCGCCGCCTCGATCTCCTCGGGCGTGGCCACGGGCTCGAGCCCGCGCAGGGTGGTGATGTTTCGGCACATGCACCCACCCTAGACACGCACTCCGTGAGCACCGGTCCGGGCGGGCGCCGGGCAGCGTCCCGGCGTGACGCTGACGGTGACCGATCCCGCGGAAGACCTGTTCGTCACCTCGAGCAGGTCGCTGCCCCGGGACGAGACGACGCGGGCGCCCGTCGTGTGCGCACAGTACCCATGCGCGTAATGGAGCTGGGTCGGGACGAAGATCACGGTCGGAGCGTGGACGCGGTGGTTGGCCGTGTAGCTCAGGTGGAAGACGTCGGTGGTCGGCGAGTAGTCGAAGGAGATGGCGCGGCCCGCCACCGCCAGCGGGTAGGCCTGGCTGAGGACGTAGGCCGTCGTGCGCAGGTGCCCGTCGGCCATGACGAGCGACTCCGAGGCGCTGCCGGTGGGGTCGCCGTAGTACTTCCACGACCAGTAGATCCAGCTGACCGGCTGCGCGTTCATCTCCGCCGTGATGGCCGTCAGCATGGCGGCGTTGTTGGTCGCGCCAAACTCCGTGACCATCCACGCTGGCCCGCCCGGCTGCTGCGGCGATGCCATGAGCGGACGGTCCGTCGAGCGCACGAGCAGCGAATGCGTCTCTTGCGCGGCGCACACGAAGATGTTGGTCGGGTTGCCGGTGACGGGACTCCGGGCGGCGCAGTAGATGTGCGCGTTGAAGACGAGGTTGGGCAGATCCATCGGGCCCAGGTAGGTCGGGAAGCCCCGGCTGGCGTAGTTGTCGGGCTCGTCGAAGATCAGGTGCGTCGGGTCGTTGGCCAAAATGGTGGGGATCACGCCCTCGGCGGGGTCGTCTTTCAGGCACTTGAGCGGCGGGGCGCCGTGCGAAGGGGTCCCGATGTGCGCGGTGCCCGTGTAGAAGCATTCGAGCTGCGCGTCGAAGTGCGCGTCGCCGAAGCGCACCAGCGAGGTCGAGAAGGGCTCGTTGAACGGGTCGTAACCGAGGATCCACGGGTTCTTCCGGAAGGCGTGGGCCACGTCGCCCCACACCTGGTCGTACTGCCCCTGCAGGTCGCCCTGGACGTCGTTCGTCCAGAAGTGGTGGAAGGCGATGCCGGCTGCCTTCGTGGCGTAGGCCAGGGACCAACGGCCCGGGGGGTCGACGCTCGGTACGCCGTCCGTGCACACGGCCCAGTTCGGCTCGCCCTCACCTTCGAACATCTCGTTGTAGACGTCCTGATGCATGTCCAGGATCGTGTAGATGTGGAAGCGCCCCAGCAGGTCCACCGTTTTCTCCAGGCGCGCGATGTAGCGGTCGAGCACGGCCTGGTTCAACTGATGCGGGTTGGCACCGGCGCCCTTGGCGCAGACGGCCGGGTCGTTGGCGGGCGCCGTCCCCGGTTCGAGGCCGCTCCACGTCATGCCCAGGCGGACCACGTTGAAGCCCAGCCTGGCCATGAGCGACGCGTCAGCGTCCGAGAAGTTCCAGGGCTTCCCCGGGTCGGCGTAGAGCTCGAAGGGCGGGTACTTGTACACGGCGTCGACACCGTGGAAGAAGACCACCCGTCCGTAACGGTCGTAGAGGTAGGGCCCACCGGGGGACCGGATGGCCCCCGTGACCGCCGGCCCGCCGCTGACGTTCGCCCCCCCGAAGATCGGGGATCGGAGGGTCGGGAGCGGGGCCTGGGCGGTGGCCGAGCCGCTTCCGGGCGTGACGCCCACTGCGACGACGGCCAGAAGCAGGGCGAGCAGGGACGCGAGCCACCACGGCGACCTACGAGGCACGGGCGACAGTCTGGCGGCTGGGGTGGGCCGTCTGGCCGCGCCCTTCGGGTTCAGCCCGGCGAGGACATCCCGATCCCGGGCAGGCTCGTGCGCAGTGGGTAGTCGGCGATGACCACCCGGCAGGCACCGAGCGGCCGCACCGAATGTGGTGTCTCCGGGGGCACCACGGCGATGCACCCGGCGGACAGCACCTGCTCCTCGCCGGCGATGGACAGCGCCACCTCGCCCTCGACGATGTGCCAGACCTCTTCTTGCTCGTGTTGGTGCTCGTGGAGCGGCGTGGCGCCGGCCGCGATGTCGTAGTGGGCGAACGTCATGTGCTGGGAATGGAGAAAGCGCCCCGACCAACCCGGCAGCGGGGTGCCCGAGAGCATGTCTGAGGGTCGTACGAAGGGCACGTCAGTACTCCAGCTCGGCGTACCAGCCGCCCCGCCCCTGCGGGGTCAGGTCCAGCAGGTTCCAAACGGGCGACAGCAGGTCGATGCCCCGCTCGTTGACGTCGTCGGCCATTTGGGGGTGGCTCGAGTAGAAGTGGCGCAGGTGGCCGTCGGCATCGAGCGTGAACACCGAGAGGGTCGAGTTCTGGTTCCCCTCCGCGTCCTCGGCGCAGAAGTCGTGCTGGAAGGTGTTGTCGCCGCAGCTGAGCAGGCGGACGTGGTTCCACCCACGAGCACGGGCGTGGGCGCGCAGCACCACGGGGTCGGCGGCCGCTGCCACGACGTAGTCGGCTCGCTGCTCGATGTGGGGCAGCACGGCGTCGAGCCCGTCGACCCACATGGTGCACATCGGGCACGGCGAGGTCTGCCGCTTGCCGTACATCACGTGCTGCACGACCAGGGCGCGCTCGGGCGACGAGAAGAGCTGGCTGAGCCGCACGGTCGTCACCGGGCTGTCGCCGTCGTCGAGCCGGCGCGGGCCCTCCAGGAACTCGTAGTCCGCGACCGGCGCCCCTGGTGGCAGCCGGCGCCGGAGTGCGGCCACCCTCTCTCGCTGGCGCATCAGCTCGACCTCGGCCTGTCGGAGCTCCTCGCGTCGTGCCGAGTACTCCGCCGGCTCCTTCAGCCTGGTCTGCTCCATGGGGCCCTCCTCGGCTCCCCCGAATGTACCGGCTTGCGACGTACCGATCGCCGGGTCTCCGGGGGACAATGGGGACCATGCTCGGGCACCTCGGGGTCAACGTCCCGGACCTGGCCGCCGCCGCCGACTATTACGCGGCGCTCATGCCGCTCGTCGGCTACGAGCCGTACCTGACCACCGACGACACGGTCGCCTTCATGCCCGGAGGCGCCAAGCCAGGCACCTACCTGTTCCTCTACCAGGCGACGGAGGCGGGCCCCGTCTCACGCGAGCGCCCGGGACTCCAGCATCTCGCCTTCGTGGTGCCGACCCGGACGGCCGTCCGTGACGTCCACGCCCACGTCATGCGGGCGGGCGACCCCGTGTTGCACCCCCCGCAGGAGTGGCCGCAGTACCCGCCGCCCTACTACGCCACTTTCTGGCTCGACCCCTTCGGGTTCATGCTCGAAGCGGTGTGCCACCACGACCGGGAGTAGCCGGTCAGGCCACCTGTTCGAGCGCCCGCTCTATCTCCACGTTGCCCGACACGTTGCGCACGCTGACGTCGGCCTTCTTGCCCGTGCGCGATGCCTGGCCGGGCTGGTCGTCCAGCGGGATGGCCGAGTGGACCTGGCCCGACACGGTCTCCACGTCGACATGGAGCTCGACCCCCTCGGACACGCCGACGGCGACGTCGCCCGAGACAGAGCGCACGTGCAGCGAGCCCTCGCTGAGGGCGAGCACCCGGACGTCGCCCGAGACATTGATCACACGCGCGCCGCGCTCCAGCTCGCCCAGGCGGACGTGTCCCGACGTGGCCTGGACGTCCACGCGGTCACCCGCCGAGCCGATCTCCACGTCCCCCGAGGCCGCCGAGAACGTGGCGCGCCCGCCGACCCGGGAGCAACGGAGGCAGCCGGACGCGGTCGACATGCGGAGCTCCCCGCCGACGGACCCCACGGTGACGTCGCCGCTGGCCGTCTTGGCTCGCACCTCCTTGGTGACGTCGTCCGTCGTGACGTCGCCGCTGGCCGTCTTCAGGTCCGCCGCGCCGAGCAACCCGGTGACGTCGACGTCGGCCGACCCGGTCAGCGCGGTCACGCTGCTGCCCTCGGGCAGGACGATGCGGATGGTCACGCCGTTGCGGCGCAGGAACCGCATGCCGTGCAGTCGTGGCAGCTTGACGATCACCGTGTCCTTGCGCTGTTCGACCGTCGCCCGCTCGACCAGCTCCTCGGCCCCGGGCGTGTCGGGGACCAACGAGACCTCTGTCGTTGTGGTCTCGCGGGCGGTGATCGTCACCGTCCCGACCTCGTTCTCGACGTAGAGCCGCACTGGGCCGGGTGTCTCGAATGTGCGTTCCATGGTCATGCTCCTCTCTTTGCCTTCAGGTCTCAGGTCTCAGGTCTCAGGTCACGCCGTAGCCACGCAGGCGCGTCCCGCCCCGGCTGCCGCCGCTGTTCCGGGCGCGTTGGGCCGTACCACGTTCGAGCGTGCGCAGGATGTAGGTGTTGACCGAGACGCCCTCTTCCCCCGCGCCCTGCTCGACCCGGGTCTTCAGGCCCTCGGCGAGGCGCAGGGTGATGCGGGCCGACAGATCCCCGTCGTCCTCGCCGGCCGGGGCGGGCTCGTCGGCCACGTAGGTCAGGTCGACGTCGTCGCCGGTCACCCGGATCTCCACCCGCCCCCCGGGCAGCTCGGACGAAAGCTCGGCCGTCGCCTCCGAAAGCAGGTCGAGGACCCACCCCGGCACCGACCGCGTCAGCACGCCGGCGATGCGCTCCGCCACGTCGGCCACGACATCGTCGCCGAGCTCGCCCACGGCCGCCACGTCCGCCCGTAGCCCGTCGACGACGAGTGACATCTTCATGATGTCACTATGACATCACTTTGACATCACGTCAACCACCCACCCGGAGCGGTTGACGAAAAGACCAGGTCAGCCTCCTGAAGCGTCCTGCACCCGGGTCTTCCCGGCCGAAATGAAGGGCATCATGGCCCGCAGCTCCTGCCCCACCGACTCGATCTGATGGGCCTTCCCCGCCTCGCGCAGCTCGGTGAAACGGGGCCGGCCGGCCTTGTTCTCGGCGATCCACTCCTCGGCGAAGGCTCCGCTCCGGATGTCGTCGAGGATGGTCTGCATCTGGGCCCGGACGGCCTCGTCGATCACCCGGGGGCCCCGGGTCAGGTCGCCGTACTCGGCCGTGTCGGAGATGGAGTAGCGCATGCCGGCGATGCCCTGCTCGTACATGAGGTCCACGATCAGCTTCAGCTCGTGCAGGCACTCGAAGTAGGCCGACTCGCGCTGGTAGCCGGCGTTGACCAGCGTCTCGAATCCGGCCGTCACCAGCGCCGTGAGCCCGCCGCACAGCACCACCTGCTCGCCGAAGAGGTCGGTCTCGGTCTCCTCGTCGAAGGTGGTGTCGAGCACGCCGGCCCGAGTCGCCCCGATGGCATGGGCGTACGACAGCGCCAGGTCGCGCGCCTTGCCCGTCGCGTCCTGGTGCACCGCCACCAGCGACGGCACGCCGCCGCCCTCGGTGTAGGTCCGGCGCACCAGGTGCCCCGGCCCCTTGGGCGCCACCATCGTCACGTCGACGCCCGGCGGCGGCACGATCTGTCCGAAGCGGATGTTGAACCCGTGGGCGAACATGAGCATGTCGCCGTCGTTGAGGTTGGGCGCCACGAACTCGTCGTAGGCCGCCTTCTGCTCGGTGTCGGGCAGCAGAATCATGATCACGTCCGCCTCGGCGGCGGCGTCGCCCAGCGACAGCACGCGCAGACCGGCCTCCTCGGCCTTGCGCCGGCTGGAACTCTCTTCGCGCAGCGCCACCCGGACGTCGATGCCCGACTCCATCAGGTTCTGCGCGTGGGCGTGGCCCTGCGACCCGTAGCCCAGGATGGCGACCTTGCGGCCGGCGATCAGGGTCGGGTCGGCGTCGGATTCGTAGTACAGCGTGGCCATGGCGTCAGCTCTTTCTCGGTCTGTGTCGTTATTTCGTCGGTCTGCGTGGACTCGGTCGGGGCCGGAAGGGGTCGGCCTCAGTGCCGTTCCAGCTTAGGCAGCGCCACCCGGCCGGTTCGCTGGAGCTCGATCACCGTGTACTGCTCGAGCAGCCCCTCGAAGTCGTCGATCTTCTCGGGCCGCCCGGCCAGCATGACGGTCAGGCGCTCCCCGCCCACGCTGACGACTTCGCCACCGAAGACACCCACCAGCTGGATCACCTGCTGACGTTCGGTCGGCCCGACCGCCACGGTCACCAGCACCAGCTCGCGCTCGACCGCCTCGGCCGGCGAGAGCTCGCCGATGGAGACGACGTTGACCAACTTGTCCAGCTGCATGATGACCTGCTCGAGCGGGGCCGACTCGACGTCCACCACGATGGTGATGCGACTGAAGTGTTCGTCCTCGTCCGTCGGCGCCACGGCCAGCGAGTAGATGTTGAAGCCGCGCCGGCTGAACAGGCCGGCTACGCGGGCCAGCACCCCCGCCTTGTTCTCGACCAGCACCGACAGGATGTGGTGGCGCGGCCCGGACGCCTTCCCCCCGGGCAGGGCCGTCAGCTGGGCCGGCGTCACCGGGCCGCCTGCTGCTCGGGGTGCACGACGATGTCGTCGTTGGACGCACCGGCGGCCACCATCGGGAACACCTTCTCGAAGGCGTCGGTCCGGAAGTCGACCACCACCGGCCGGTCGTCGATGGAGTTGGCCTTCTCAATGGCCGGCCCGACGTCCTCGGGCGTCTCGGCCCGGATGCCCACGCACCCCATGGCCTCGGCCCACTTCACGTAGTCGGGCAGATCGGGTGAGAGGTACACCTCGGAGTAGCGCTCCTCGTAGAACATCTCCTGCCATTGGCGCACCATGCCCAGGTAGGCATTGTTGAGGATGGCGATCTTGACCGGGATCTGCTCGGAGCTCGCGGTGACGAGCTCCTGCGCCGTCATTTGGAAGCAGCCGTCGCCGTCGATGGCCCAGACGGTGCGGTCCGGCCGCCCCACCTTGGCCCCGATGGCGGCGGGCACGGCGAAGCCCATGGTGCCGGCGCCGCCCGAGTTGACC
>DATNLP010000053.1:0-4866 GCA_035602795.1 Acidimicrobiales bacterium
CGCTGGCCGACGCCGTGGGCGCACCCGGTCACGCCGGAGCGCCCGCACCGGCGGCCCGCCCCGATTCGCCGACTGGGGCGCTGACGACCGAGTCGCTGGCCGCGGCCATTGGGGCAACGCTGCCCGAGGGCGCCATTGTGGCGGACGAGGGCAACACCTCGGGACTGTTCGTGGCAGGGGCGACCGCGGGCGCGCCGCGGCACGACTGGCTCACGCTGACCGGCGGGGCTATCGGCATCGGGTTGCCCATGGCGACCGGCGCCGCGGTGGCCGCCCCGGAGCGCCCGGTGCTGTGCCTCGAGGCCGACGGGAGCGCCATGTACACGCTGCAGGCGCTGTGGACACAGGCTCGCGAGGGCCTCAACGTGACGACGGTGGTGCTCTCGAACCGGAGCTACGCCATCCTCAACATGGAGCTGCACCGGGTGGGGGCTGACGCCGGTGGGCCGATGGCTCGACGGCTCTTGGACCTGACCGATCCGGACCTCGACTTCTGCGACCTGGCCCGGGGCATGGGCGTGCCGGCCCGGCGGGTGGAGAACGCGGAGGACTTGGTGGCAGCGCTGGAAACCGGGTTCGCCGAGCCGGGTCCCACCCTTATCGAAGTGCCCGTATAGGGGGGCGATTTAACGCGCCGACAAGGCACTGACAACATTGGGGTGCATCGCCACCATTAGGTTCGAACGGCTCTATAGGGCCCCGCACCTGCCTGTCACGATGGCAACGTACCCAGGCGGCGCACCTCAACTCCTTGGGGGCGCAACAGAAGGTGAAGAGGGGCCCAATGCGAGCGGATAGTCATGTTGCCGGAACCCGACCGACAGACGAGGCGCTCGTGCGGCTTCGCCGTGATCTCCTCAACGTCACCCCCCTGGAGTCGGATGAGAAACTCGAGCCGGTCAACTACGCCGCCGTGGAATTCGAACTCGAGCGGTTGAGGAAGCGGCTGGACATTTGGCAGATCTTCATGAAGCACATGAAGAACGGCGCCGACACCTGGACCCAAGTGCACGACTCCCTCACGCAAAGCGACCTCGAGCAGATCGTCGAGATTTGCGACGGGACGTCGCTGCGGGACCTGTTGCTCGACGAGGGCTGACGCACTTCTGGTTCGGGGGCCCGATGTGGCCGCCCGACACCACACCGGCCTCTCGGCGCTCGTGCTCGAGCCGGCCCTCAGATGTAGTTGCGCCGGTGCACAAGTACGCGGCTCGTATCGAGGCCTCTCGGCATCATGTCTAGTTGTAGGTGAACTCGTCGCTTGGTTCGCTGTAAGGGTTCCCCGGCGTACCCGGATATCCGGAGTTGCCCCAAGACGATGGGGGTCCGTATGCGACGATCGGGTAGTAGACCGCCCCTGACGTCAGGTTGCTGGGTACGGGGACGACGATTTGGTTGGTACTTACGATGTCCTGGGACGGCACTGCGGTCGGTGAGCCCGCGGCGTTTCCTCCGCCGGGGTTTACGCAGGACGCGCTGTAGTAGGGGGAGGTGCTCGTCTGTTGGCAGTAGCCAATGTAGATGCCCGTGACGAAGTTATACCCATTGATGGTGATGGAGCCGCCGGGCGCGACCGGGGTCTGAGGGGTCACGCTCGTCACGACGGGTACGAACAGGGCGTAAGTGAATTGGGCCGAGCTCGTCAACGCGCTGTACACGTTGTTTACCTCCACCTGTACGTCGTAGGTGCCGACGCCACTGGGACCCACGGCTGGTGACTGTGCCGTGATTTCCGCGGGTGTTGAACCGCTCGGCGGCGAGACGGTCACGCCATCGCTCGTGTTACTCGGGCTGGCGGAGCACGAAGCTCCCGTGGTGGGGCAGAAGAACACCTGCGCGGGGATGGTGCTGCTCCCCCAAAAGCCGGTGCCCTGGATCGTCACGGTGCTGCCTCCGGTGACTGGACCGCCCGTCACCGCGCCCGTTAGGCCCGTGACGACCGGTGTCCCGGCCTGATACGTGAAGACGGGCACGTAGGGGCTGGCGGGCGAGTAGGCGCTGGTGCCGCCGGGGGTCGTCACCGTCACAAAGTAAGTGGAACCGGACACCACGGTGGGCGTCACCGCTTCGAGACAGGTCGGAAGCGCACAGCTTGCCGGGGGGTTGGACACGAGGGTGGCCGAAACGGGCGGGTTGTATCCACTTGTAGGCGCACCACCCGATTCTTCAAGAAAATTGACCGTATCGCCGCTGACGAAACCAGAACCATTGATTTGGATTGTTGTGCCACCTGTAATTGGGCCGGACGAGGGACTGATGGAGCTCACAGCCGGAACAACCGGGTTCCACTGCCAACTGAGCTGCGTCATGGTCTCGCCGCAGTTGCCGTTATTGGCAATCGGCGCACACTCCGTAGGGTCGATTGAGGGAGCCACTGTCCCGGCTGGATAGTCGTCAAATCCGACGACGGCCTGTAGGAGAGGCTGAGCCGCACAAGCGGTGGCCGTGCCACCGCTGAGGCAGGCGGAATAGGTGATGACCCGGCTGTACCCGTCCTGGTTGACGGTGTACGCGTTCGCCCCGTTGGGCTGCCACACCATGGTGCAGTACACGGCGACGGAACCCGACCCATTGTCGACGGGATAAGCGGGGGACAAGCACGACTGAGGCGAAGACGCGTCGAGCATGCTGTTGGGAGGCGGTTGATCGAAGGAGTAGCGCGTGTTCTGGATGGCCAGGTTCACCGCGTTCGAGGCCGCGTTGTCAACGTTTCTTTGGTTCGAGAACACAGCACTTGCGTTCAGGCTGGTGCCCAGCCAGCCCAGCAGTCCCATGACGATGAGGCTGACGGCCACCAGGAAGACCAGCGCCAGAACCAGAGAGGATCCCGCCTCGTCTCCGTGTGAGCCCTCACTCGCGGCTTGGCGCGTGGAGAGACGTGAGATCCATGCCTGCGGCTGTCGTCGCACGGTACCCTCCATGGCGCGAGTGCTCCGGGAGGGGCGGCGGCTCACCCGGAGCGATGGGAAGTGGTTCGTCGCTGGCATTACGAGTGCCCGATCTCGAGTGCGATGGTGCCCCAGTCCTGAGTGCCCCCGAAGCCCAATGCGCTGGCCGACTCGTTCTGCTGGCCTGGGCTGGCCGAGTTCACCTGCAGCGATGCTCCACCCGTATTGGTCGTCGCATTGTGGAAGTAGAGGTTGGTGCTGGTGGGGCTCCAAGTGACCGCGCTCGTGCCAATTTCGTCGTCGCTCGCCAAAATCTGCAGAGTGATATCGCCGGTTGCGGGGGCATTCGCCGTGTTCGCACTGATCGCCGTGAGGCTGGTGCTCGATGCCGTGGTGGTATTGGCGGTCACGATGGGCGTGGTGGTGCTGTTCCCAGTAAGGGCGACCACGTCCACCACGCTGGCCTGTGGTGTGTTGGTGAAGTTCAGACTGACGGTGGCCGTACCGCTGGAACGAGCGTTGTACCACCAGGACCACTCGTAGCAGTCGTTGGCGGCGCAGTTCGGAGAACTGGTGCCACCGAAGTTGTTCGTCACGATCGCCGTCGGCGTCCCGCCACCGGTGACCGTCGGCGTCGGTGTCGTCGGCGTTCCGTTACCCGAGGAAGACTCGTACGCGGTGATCAGGTACGTGTCGCCACTGGTTTGGGCGAACGTACTGCTCGTGACGGAGGTGGTCCCCGTCCCCGAGGCGACGCTCGACGCCGTCACGACCTTATTGGTCTCGGAGAAGTTCACCGAGGTGACGCCTGTGGCCGAGGCCACGACGTTGTAGGGGCCACCGGCGGTCGTGTTGGCCGTGTAGGTGTTCGAGGTGGCCTGGCCGTTGGACCCGGTCACCGCGGTGGCCGAGGTCGTGAATGTGCCCGAGGCGCCGCTGCCCGGCGGCGTGAAGGTGACCGTGACGCCCGAGACCGGGTTGCCGTACTGGTCGGTGACCGTGGCCACCAGCGGGTTGGCAAAGGCCGCGCCCACCATCGCGCTCTGACCGCTGCCGGAGGTCGCGGTGAGGGTGTGGGCCGCACCGGCGACGTTGGTCATGGAGAAGCTGATCGTGGGGGTGGCGCCGGTAGCCGAGGCGACGACGTTGTAGGGGCCGCCGGCGGTCGTGTTGGCCGTGTAGGCGTTCGAGGTGGCCTGGCCGTTGGACCCGGTCAACGCGGTGGCCGAGGTCGTGAAGGTGCCCGAAGCGCCGCTTCCCGGTGCCGCGAAGGTGACCGTGACGCCCGAGACCAGGTTGCCGTATTGGTCGACGTCCTTGACCACCAGCGGGTTGCTGAAGGCCGTGGCCACCGTCGCGCTCTGGCCGCTGCCCGAGATGAGGCTGAGTGTGTCACCGGTGGTCTTGGCGGTGTTGGTCTCGGAGAAGTTCGCCGAGGTGACGCCCGTGGCCGAGGCCACGACGTTGTAGGGGCCTCCGGCGGTCGTGTTGGCCGTGTAAGTGCTCGAAGTGGCCACACCGCTGGCATTGCTCACGGCGGTCGAAGACGTGAAGGTGCCCGAGGACCCGCTGGCCGGCGGCGTGAAGGTCACGGTCACACCCGAGACCGGGTTGCCGTACTGGTCGGTGACCGTGGCCACCAGCTTGTTGGTGAAGGCCGTGGCCACCGTCGCGCTCTGGCCACTGCCCGTGGTCGCGGTGAGCGCGTAGGCCGCACCGGCGACGTTGGTCTCTGGGAACGAAGCCGAGGCGGCGCCGGCGGCCGAGGCCACGACGTTGTACGGACCGCCGGCGGTCGTGTTGGCCGTGTAGGTGTTCGAGGTGGCCTGGCCGTTGGATGCGGTCACCGCGGTCGCCGAGGTCGTGAAGGTGCCCGAGGCACCGCTGGCCGGCGGGGTGAAGGTGACCGTGACGCCCGAGACCGGGTTGCCGTACTGGTCGGTGACCGTGGCCACCAGCTTGTTGGTGAAGGCCGTGG
>DATNLP010000461.1:0-2975 GCA_035602795.1 Acidimicrobiales bacterium
GCGCACCCCGTCCATGACGGCCACCAGCCGCGACGGCCGCTCGGGATGGTGCGGACCGCCATCGTGCTCGCTGAGCCCGCAGGGGCCGGCGAGGACGAGCGCGGTCACCCTCACATGCTACGAGCCACCCGTTGGCGCGCCGCCGGGCCCGCCCTACGCTGGCCGAGGTGGCCACCATGTTGGCCTGGGCGGTCGACCACCCGGGCCCGATCGATGGCGGCCCGCTCGTGCGGGTCGAGCGGCCGGTGCCCGAGCCCGGCCCCGGACAGGTGCGTGTGCGCGTGCGTGCCTGCGGGGTGTGCCGCACCGACCTGCACCTGGCTGAGGGGGACCTGACCCCCCGCCGCCCGTTGGTCGTGCCCGGGCACGAGGTGGTCGGCGTCGTCGATGCGCTCGGCGAGGGCAGCACGCGCTGGAACCCGGGCGACCGCATCGGCGTGCCCTGGCTGGCGCACACCTGCGGCCGATGCCGCTTCTGCGTGTCGGGACGCGAGAACCTGTGTATCGACCCGCGCTTCACGGGCTGGGACCTCGACGGGGGCTACGCCGAATCCACCGTCGTCGACGAGGCCTACGCCTACGCGCTGCCCGAACGTTTCGACGACGTCGAGGTCGCCCCCCTGCTGTGCGCCGGCATCATCGGCTACCGCGCTCTCCAGCGGGCCAACCTGCCGGACGGCGGTCGCCTCGGGATCTACGGCTTCGGTGGCTCGGCCCACCTCACGGCGCAGGTCGCGCTCGCCCATGGCGCACGCGTGCACGTCATGACGCGCGCGCCCGAAGCACGCGCCCTGGCGCTCGAGCTGGGCGTCGCCAGCGCCGGCGACGCGGCGGCCGCACCGCCCGAGCCGCTCGACGCCGCCATCCTGTTCGCGCCCGTCGGCACGCTCGTGCCACCGGCGCTGGCCGCGCTCGACCGCGGTGGGACCCTCGCCATCGCCGGCATCTACCTGAGTGACGTGCCCTCGCTCAACTACCAGGATCACCTCTTCGAGGAGCGGGCTCTGCAGAGCGTGACCGCCAACACGCGACGCGACGGTGAAGCCTTCCTGGCCGAGGCGGCCCGCATCGGCGTGCGCGTCTCGGCCGTCCCGTACCCCATGGACGAGGCCGACGTTGCGCTGCGCGACCTGGCCCACGACCGCGTCAACGGGGCCGCTGTACTTGTTGCGTAAGGAGTGCAATGACCCTTCGTGGGGCGCGTCACGCCACGCCATCGGAGAAGGCGCCGACGGTGCCCCAGCCGATTTACGTCGAAGCGTTGTCACAGGGCCCTTGGCGATAGGTCCTGGAGCTCTCGACTGGGGCACGCACGCCGGCAGTGCGATCAGGCGGTAGATCGCTACGCCACATTATTCCCTACGCGGGCGCGGTTAAACACCCTGAATTTCAGAAAATCCTGAAACCCTTTTGCAACCGGTCAGATGATGGGTTCTACCTGGTCAGCGGCCATGAGGACCGCTGCCAGCTCCTGGTCACGGGGGTAGGACAGCATGCGAGTTGCGTCCGGGAGGTCCACCCAGCGCAACTCGTCGACCTCTGCATTGGGAGTGAAAGCACCTCCGAGGGCCTCCATGACCCAGTAGGCCACGGCCTTCGGACGGCCCTTGCGGTCGATGTACTCGGTGTGTCCGATGAAGCGGCGGAGCCGGCAGGACAGGCCGGTCTCCTCCCCGACCTCGCGCAGCGCCGCCTCTTCGAAGCTCTCGCCCTCCTCGAGCTTGCCCTTGGGGAAGGACCAGTCCTGGTGCACCGGGCGGTGGACCAGCACGATCTGCAACTCGCCGCGCTGACGTCGGACCACGAGTCCGCCAGCGGCCTGGACAACCTCTGTCGGTGAAGGGAGCTCAGCTGTCATCGCTCTTCGCGCCACTGTCCGCACCTTACCGCCGACCTCGCGTCAACTGGTGGCTTTGCCCAGCCCGGCCCTCGTTGCTCCCGGCACGCCGCACTAGCCTGGCCAAGATGTCCGCTCCCAGGGAAGGACCGGGGGACCCGGGCGACCCGGTCGAAATCGAGTGGCAGTTCGATGCCCTCGACCTCCGTCCCGTGGAAAGGTGGCTCGCCACGCTGCCGACGCTGGCCGTCGAGACCGACGACGGTGGCACCGTCACGGCGCTGGCCCGCACGCCGCGCCGCCTCACCGACTCGTACCTCGACACGGACGATTGGCGCATCGCGCGCGCCGGCTTCGTCCTGCGCACCCGGCGGCGCGGGCGCCAGGACGAAATCACCCTGAAGGACACGCGGCCGGCCGAGGGGAGCGGACTGCGTCAGCGGCTCGAGGTGACGGAGCTCTTGCCGCCGTCGGGCCCGGGCGCGCTCGGAGCCGGGGGCCCGGTCGGCCGTCGCCTGCACGCCATCGTAGGATCCCACCGGCTGCGCGAAGTGCTCCAGGTGCGGACGCGGCGTCGGCCCTTTGTGCTGCGCGTGGGTGGGGTGGACGCCGCCGAGGTCGCGCTGGACGAGACGCTCATCGTCGTCGGCGACGGTCAGCGGCCCATGCAGCTGCGCCGCGTCGAGGTCGAGGTGCAGCCCGAATGGCTCGACGCTCTCGAGCCGATCGTGCGGCAGCTGCGGACCTCGTGCGGTCTGCAGCCCGCTGGCCTCTCGAAATTCGAGGCCGGACTGCTCGCGCTCGGCCAGGAGATCCCCGGCTCGCCCGACCTCGGCCCGACCACCGTGTCGGAGTCGTCGACCATGGGCGACCTGGCCTTCGCCGTGCTGCGGCGCCAACTTGCCGTCCTGCGCGAGAAGGAGCCCGGTACGCGGCTGGGCGAGGACGTCGAGGAGCTCCACGACATGCGCGTCGCCACCCGGCGCTTGCGTGCCGCGCTGGCGCTGTTCTCGGCCGTGCTGCCGGTGCGGGCCCAGACCTTCCGGGAGGAACTGGGCTGGCTGGCCGGAGTCCTGGGCGACGTGCGCGACCTGGACGTGCAGCTCGAGGGGCTGGCGGGCGACCTGGCCGAGCCGGT
>DATNLP010000462.1:0-2245 GCA_035602795.1 Acidimicrobiales bacterium
CCCGCCTGCCAGGCCGGACAGGTCGGCAGCTGCGGTCAGCTGGCCTTCGGCCACATCCGGCCCGGGCTCCAGACGGGGTTCTGCGCCGACACCGGTGGCGGCTGGTCGAGCGCGGGCCTCGTGGCGCACTCGAGCCAGCTCTACGCCGTGCCCGACGCCCTCAGCGACCGCGACGCGGTGACGGTCGAACCCGTGGCCTGCGCCGTGCATGCCGTGCTCGGCGCGCCCCTGGCCGCGGGCGACGTGGTGGCCGTCATCGGCGCGGGGACGCTCGGGCTGCTCGTCACGGCGGCGCTCTCGCATTTGGCCGCCACCGGCCGCTGCCCCGAGCCCTCGGTGGTGCTGGTGGGCGCCCGCTACGGGCACCAACAGCGGCTGGCCCGCGAGCTCGGGTGCACCGAGGCGCTGGCGCCCGACCAGTTGGCGCGTGCCGTGCGGCGGCACGCCCGCTCCATGTCGTACGGCGGCGCCGCCGGGGAGACGGCGACCCTGTCGGGCGGCGCCGACGTCGTCATCGACTGCGTGGGCAGCGCCGAGTCGATCGGGCACGCGCTGGCCATGGTGCGACCGCGCGGGACGGTGTCGCTCGTCGGCATGCCGGGCCGGGTGACGGTCGACCTGGCACCGCTGTGGCACCGCGAGGTGCGCTTGGCCGGCGCCTACGCCTACGGGACCGAACGCGGGCCGGGCGACGGGGAACCGACGTCCACCTTCGCCCTGGCCCTCGAAGTGGCCGAGGCCCAGCGGACCGGGCGCCTGGTGTCGGCCACCTATCCGCTCACCCGCTTCGAGGATGCGGTGGCGCACGCCGGCGCGGCGGGCCGCCGGGGCGCCGTGAAGATCGCCTTCGAACTACCGAAAGGACACGCCCGATGAGCCGCCGACCCGGCTTCGTGCTCGAGGTGGACAAGTCGACGCCACCGACCCTGTTCTGGAACGGGGAGGGCTTCGTGCTCGAGACGCTGCCCGAGGGCAGCCGCGTGATCTACGCGCCCGAGCCCATGAAGGCGATCGAGGACCCCTACCGGGCCATCCGCCACGCGTTGCTGCACCCGGTGGGCGACCGCGACCCGTTGCCGGCGCTGCTCGCGCCCGGCATGAGGCTGACCATCTGCTTCGACGACATCTCGCTGCCCCTGCCCCAGATGGAAGCGCCCGACATCCGCCAAATGGTCATAGAGACAGTGCTCGACATGGCCGCCGGGGCGGGGGTGGACAACGTCGTGTTGGTGGCGGCGCTCGCCCTGCACCGCCGGATGACCGAGGAGGAGCTCCGCCACGCGCTGGGCAACCGGGTCTACGACGCCTTCGCCCCCCACGGGTTGCTGACGCAGCACGACGCCGAGGACCCCGACAACCTGGTCCACCTGGGCCAGACCGAGCTGGGTGAGGACGTCGAGATCAACAAGCGGGCCGCCACCTCGGACCTCCTGGTGTACGTGAACATCAACCTGGTGTCGATGGACGGCGGCCACAAGAGCGTGGCCACCGGGCTGGCCTCCTACCGGAGCCTGCGCCACCACCACAACCCGCAGACCATGCGCCAGTCCAAGTCGTTCATGGACCAGCACCGCTCCGAGCTGCACTCCTCGAATTGGCGCATGGGCCGGCTCATCGCCGAGTCGGGCGTGAAGGTCTTCCAGATCGAGACGACGCTCAACAACGACACCTTCCCCTCCAACTTCCAGTTCCTCCAGAAGCGTGAGTGGGAGTGGTCCCTGCGCGACCGGGTCACCTTCGCCGCCTCGTCGGCCGCACTGGCCAAGACGCCGCCGCGGGTGTCCCGGCAGATCTTCCACTCCATCCGCTCACCCCACGCGCTGACGTCGGTGCAGGCGGGCGAGGTGGAGGCCGTGCACGAGCTGACGACGGCCAACGTGTGGGCGCAGCAGGGGGTCGACGTCGAGGGCCAGACCGACATCCTGACCATGGGGCTGCCCTACATCTGCCCCTACAACGTGAACTCCATCATGAACCCGATTCTGGTGGCCTGCCTCGGGCTGGGCTACTTCTTCAACCTGTACCGGGGCCGGCCCCTGGTGCGCGAGGGCGGCGTGCTGATCCTGCGCCACCCGACCCGGCCCGAGTTCCACCCTGGTCACCACCCGAGCTACATCGACTTCTACGAGCAGGTGTTGACCCAGACCGTCGACCCCGTGCAGATGCACAAGGAGTTCGAGGAGTCCTTCGCCACCGACCCGTGGTACGTGCACCTCTACCGGACCGGCCACGCCTACCACGGCGT
>DATNLP010000481.1:0-2139 GCA_035602795.1 Acidimicrobiales bacterium
TCGCCGTCGCGCTCACTGATCACGTGGCGCAGCTCGATGATCTCTTCGGCCTTGGCGATCGTGGACCGGCGCACTTCCTCGAGGACGGCGGGCAGGTCCGTGGTGCCCGCGTAAAGGAACGGGTAGAGCGACTCGATCGACCCCGCGCCCGGCTCGTCCGGCCCCATCCCGGTCATCTCCCCACGACCGCGATTGCTTCCCGGGCGTGCACGAGGATCGTGTCCCCGACGCCCGCGCTGACCAGCGCGACGCTGACTTCCTCCTCGCCCTGGCCGGTTTCGACGATCGCGAGCCCGTCGTCGAGCAGGCGCACGATCGTCACCGGCACGGCCGTATCCGAGCAGGTGATGCAGACCTCGTCGTGGCATTCCGGCACGTTGCTCATGTGACGACTCCCGGTCCCAGCAGCCCCGGTTGCTCGAAGAACACATGCACGAGCTCCCAGAGCACGTGATACGCGGTCACCTGAGTTTCCTTAACGATGCGCGGGTCGGCTGACCTGGCCACGATGAGGTGATCGACGGCGTCGCTCGAGCGGATCGCTCCGCCGTCGCCCCCGGCCAGGGCCACCGTGAGCAGGCCGCCCGCCCTGGCGGCCTCGAGACCAGCGAGGACGCTCGGGCAGTTCCCGTCGGCGGAGATGCCGAGGGCGATGTCCGCGGGTTCGGCCAGGTACCGGATCTGGTGTGCGAAGACGGCGGCCATGCCCGCACGCGCGGCAACCCCGGTCACGGTGGCGGTGTCGGTGGCCAGCGAGATCGCGGGGAGCGCGCGCTTGCCGACGATCACGGGGTGGACGAACTCAACGGCGACGTGCTGGGCATCCGTGCTCGACCCGCCGGTCCCGAACGTCAGCAGCTTTCCGCCCAGGTGGAACCGCTCGGCCATGGCGTAGCAGGCCCTGGCCACCGCCCCGGCCTGCTCGGCGAGGTCACGGAGTGGCTCGGCGCGCAGCTCGAACAGCTGCTCGGCCCCGTGCTGCCTGGTGTCGGGGTGCGGGCTCACGTGGCGGCCGGCCCTGTCGAGTCGGCGGGTTCGGAGAGGTCGACGTCAACGTCCACCTCGACGGCGTCGCGCACCTTGAGCGCGCCGAGAAACCCGCTGTAGGGCTTGATCCCGTGCTGGGACTGCACCACTGAGCCGGTGGCGTGGTACTGGTCCGGCCCTGTCTTGCTGACCTGCAGCTGCAGTGGCCTGGACGCGCCCGCCAGGGTGAACGTTCCGGTGATCAGGCCGCCGCCGCCCGCGTCGGGCTTGAAGTCGGTTGCCGTGAAGGTCGCCTCGGGATGACGGTCGACGGCGAGGGTCTTCCTGGCGGTGACCGCGATCTCCCGCCGGTCCCGGTCGGTGAGCGGCTTCAGCCCGCCGGTGCCTTCGCGCACGATCAGCGAGTTCAGGTCGATCCGGGCGTCGAGGCCGGCCGGGCTCAGGTCGTCGTTGAGGCTCAGTACACCGGACCACCGGCCGACCTCGATGGTCAGGTCGTGGCCAGCTTGCGCAGCCAGGCCATCACGGAACGTATGCAGGACTATACGCCCGCGATTAGTTCCGAGCTCCTGGGGCCCGGCGTGTACCGCCATGGGAGCACCGTAGGACACTTGTGGGGGGACGTCTAGTACTCCGAGGAGACAGGGCTGACCTGTCGTTCTCAGGGCCAGCTAGTGGGGTTCGTGTTACCAGAGTGATGCCGGCGGAAGTTACGGGAGCGGGACCTGCCCGAAGACTTCCTGGATCCGGCGCAGATCCCGCATCCGTGGTTCCGTCGCACCGCCGACCCACCTGCTGACGGTCTTCACGGAGACGCCGAGCTGGCGCGCCGCCGCCTCCTGGGTCAGGCCCTCACGGCGCAGCGCCGTTGACATCCACTCAGCGAAGGTATCGGGCTGGCCCGGGCCGCCGAGCGTCACCGGCTCGGCCGGCGCTGGCGGGGGAGGCCCGCCGGGATCAGCGGCGCCAGCAGACGCGGCGGGGACGGGAGCTGGGGCCGGCCCGGTCCGCACGGTCGGCGTGGTCGGGGCAGCCGCCCCGCTGGCCGGGGAGGACGGCGGGACACGAGCTGGGATCTGCCGATCCGAGTGCAGCACGTCCACCTCGACGTGCTCGGGAAAGATGCGGAATGCCACCTGGATCGAGCCGGTC
>DATNLP010000482.1:0-3824 GCA_035602795.1 Acidimicrobiales bacterium
TCCTTCTGCTCCGGCGTCCCGGCCATGGCGATGATCTCGCTGTTGCCCGAGTCCGGCGCGGCGTTGCCGAACGCGAACGGCGCGATCGGGCAGGTCCCGAGGATCTCGTGCATCAGGCCGAGCTTGACCTGGCCGAACCCCATGCCGCCGAGCGCCGGCGGCAGGTGGGCCGCCCAGAGCCCCTGGCCCCGCACCTGCTCCTGCAACGGCCGGATCAGCACCCGGATCTGGTCGTAGGTCAGGTCCAGCGTCTCGAGGGGGAACACTTCCTCCCGCACGAAGCCGCGCATCCACTCCAGCTTCGACTCGAACTCGGGCTCGGTCGAGAAATCCCAGGCCATTCCATCCTCCCCATCGGCCGGTGCGCTCGGTCAGCTTCCGGCGGCACCAACCCTGCCACTACCGTGAGCGCCGTGACCACCTCCAGCCCCGTCGCCTTCCGCCCCGCTGCGCCTGCCGGCGGCCCGCCTCCGCCCCAAGCCGCCCTCGGCGCGGCGGACCGGGCCGTGATCGCCGGCGCCGAGGCCGCCCTCCTCGACGAGCGCCGCCTCCTCGACGGCGACGAGCTCGCGGCGCTGGCCGCCCTGCCCGACGGCGCCGTCATGAACCTGGCCGCCCTGGCCCACCAGGTCCGCCTGACCTGGTGCGGTCCCGGGGTCGAGATTGAGGGGATCCTGTCGGCCAAGACCGGGGGCTGCCCGGAGGACTGCCAATTCTGCTCGCAGTCGTCGCGCTTCGACACGCCGGTCAAGGCCACGCCCTTCCTCGACCCCGACGAGGTGCTGGCGGCGGCCCGGGAGACGGCCCAGCTCGGCGCGTCGGAGTTCTGCCTCGTCCTGGCCGTGCGGGGGCCCGACGAGCGCACCCTGCAGCGCATCCTCGACCTGGTCCCGCTCGTGCGCGACGAGACCGGGCTCAACGTGGCCGTCAGCGCCGGCATCCTGACCGAGGACCAGGCCCGCCGCCTGGCCGAGGGCGGCGTGCACCGCTACAACCACAACGTCGAGACGGCGCGCTCGTTCTTCGGCTCCATCGTCAGCACGCACACGTGGGACGAGCGGGCCGAGACCTGCTGTCTGGTCAAGGCGCACGGCATGGAGCTGTGCTGCGGCGCCCTGCTCAACATGGGCGAGACCGACGCCCAGCGGGTCGAGCTGCTCACCCAGCTGCAGGAGCTCGAGCCGACCGAGGTGCCGCTCAACTTCCTCAACCCGCGCCCGGGCACCCCGCTCGGCGACCGCCCGATCCTCAGCGCCTGGGAGGCGGTCCGCTGGATCGCGCTGTTCCGCCTGGCGCTGCCCTCGGTCATTCTGCGCTACGCCGGCGGACGTGAGGTGACGCTGCGCGACCTGCAGGCCATCGGCATGACGGCTGGCATCAACGCGCTGATCGTCGGCAACTACCTGACCACGCTCGGTCGCTCCGCCGACGAGGACCTCCAGATGCTCGAGGACCTGCGCATGCCCATCGGCGCCCTCACCGCCGCCATCTGAGCCCGCCGGTGACCGACGCAGGGCACGCCGGGAGCGATCCGGTCGGCCCTTCCCACTGCACCGGCTGTGGCCGGGTGATCACCGAGTGCGCCGGGTGCGGGCGCCCGCTCGACCCGCCGCGCTTCTGCCCCGAGTGCGGGCGCCGGCTGACGGTCACGGTCACTCCGACTGGTTGGTCGGCCCGTTGCCGCGACCATGCCGAACTGCGTTCAGCCTGAGTGTTCGACTGCTGGAGGTACAACCGCACGGAGAAGGCGCTCGTACTCATTCGTTTTCAAGGTGACGCGTTCGGTACCCAAGAGAACGCTTACTCGAGAACCTCCAGTGCTCGGAGCATTCGAGGCTGAGAACGAATCGGCCGAGGTGCTCAGAATGAGACGGTTGGGCTTGCCGTTCCACATGCTCTCGTGGAACACAAGGACGGCGTCGGGGGTCAGCGCCACACCGCGCTTTGGCCGGATCAATGCGATCGCCAACACGACGAGAACCACTCCGGGGATCAGCACCACATGGACCGCCACCAGAAGGACCACGAAGAGCACGGCGAAGCCGACGACAAGCCCGACCAGACCTCTTGACATCCGTGCATGCCCGCTGCCGGTGCCATAGGCCAGGATCTCGGAGCCAGGTTCGGCGACCCGGCGTGCCGCATCAAGCTTCTTGTGCTGCCTCTTGCTTATTCCGTGAGGGCCCATGAGATCACTCCTTCGATCGATCAGCTGTGCGGGGTCGAACAGCTGAGGCAATAGGCGCTGGTCTGCTGGAAGACCGCCCATCGTTGTCAGGGTGACGATACGAGTTTGGGGTAATGCGGCGGTAAAGGCCCGCGCCTACCCGATGCGTAGGGTGGCACCTTGTTCCTGTGCCGCTCGGCGGAGCGACTGGCCATCAGGCTGCGACGTGGGCAGCCAGGAATCGACGGACCTCGTCGGTCAGCTCGTCGTCATCGGCCATGGTCGGAGCGGGGACCCTCCCTGGGCGCGAGCGTCGTTCCCAGAGGCGCCACGAGGGCCGCGGGTATAGCGTTCGCCCCGCGGCTGAAATGGTGTCCGCAAAGGAGGGAAGGGCGATGTTCACACGGTTGATTACCTGGACAAATGCCACCGATATCGATGGTGGAATCGAGTACTTGCGTGATACAGCGCTCCCGCTCATTCACCAGCAAAAGGGCTACCGGGGCCTGAGCGCAACGGTTGACCGATCGATGGGGAGGTTGCACATCCTTTCGACCTGGGACAGCGAGGCGGACCGCGACGCCAGTGACGGCGCCATGAGCAAAGCCCGCGACGAAGCTACTGAAATCATCGGAGGGACAATTCAAGTTGAGAAGCTTGAAGAACTGGTGTCCGAGGTCGTGAACCCACCAATGCCAGGGTCAGCACTCATGGTCTCGCCGTTCAGCATGGACCCGGCGACGATCGATGAGAATCTCAACTTCTTCAAGAATGAAATCGTGCCCAGGATCAAGGCTGCTCCGGGGTTCTGCTCCCTGCGCAACATGGTCAACCGCGACACCGGTGAGGGATACGTAGGAACTGTGTGGGCCGACAGGGCCGCCTTGGACAAGCAAGCGGAAGGGGCCGCCGCGTCGCGGCGCGAGGCGGCGAGCGCGCGCGGGATTACCTTCGGTGAGATCCTCCATCTGGAGTTCGTCCTGGTCGACTCTCCCTAGACGTCCCAGGCGGGGAATCAGCTGCGCAAGCGGACGCGCGTTGTGGGCCGCCCGGTGGCTCAGGTCAGCCGACCCGGGCGGTTCAGGTCCGGGCCAGCTCGACCAGTCCCGCCTCATCGCCGGGCATGGTGACGACGCGCAGCCCGTCCTGCGTGCGCAGCCACGCCGCGTTGCGCACGTGCAACGCGCTTGCGACGTCGAAGCGGTTCAGCACGACGACGATGGGAACCGCCAACGAGCTCAGCGCGTCGACGGTGAGACGCACCGCGTTGATGGTGCCCAGCCCGGCGTCGGCCACCAGCAACACCAGGTCCGCATCCAGGGTGGCGCAAAAGGCGAGGCAATCGCCGTCGGCCGCCAGCGGGGAGCGCAGGCCGCCCGCCGTCTCCACCAACCCGACGTCGGGCGGCGACGCGGCGGCGGGCCAGCACAGCTCCGCCGAGAGATCGGCGACGGAGAAGGAGGGTCGCCCCAACGCGTCGGCCGCCATGGGCGGCGCCATGGCCACCTCGTACCACCGGTGGGGCGGGCAGACGACCTCGGGCGCCTCACCGCTGGCGGCGCCCAGCACGGCGGCGTCGTAGCGGCTCGGGTCGTCGGCCGGGTCGAAAGACTGCGCCGGCTTGCGCGCCGAGGCGGCGACGCCGGCGGCCCGCAAG
>DATNLP010000499.1:0-3856 GCA_035602795.1 Acidimicrobiales bacterium
ATGCCGGCTACGGGTTGCGCAACGCGACCATCCCGGGAGCCGCGTCATCGGTTTCGTTCGGCCCCGGCCGGTCCTACCCGCTCGGTTCCGTCATCGTGGTCACGTACGACCCGGCCAAGAATGTGCTGGATTTCGCCAACACGGCTACCGAGCCGTAATCCCGGAAGCGGAGTCAGGCGGCAAGCTGCTCGTGGCTGCGCTCGTCGTTGGCGCGCCACATCAAGGACAGCACCGAGGCGGCCTGACCTACTCCGCAGCCCTGCGACCTATCTCCAGAGTTGAGGCATTCGCGGAACCCCGATGGGTGACAGAAAGGTACGGAACAGGCCTCGGCTCGACTGAGTTGACGTGTCTTGACCGACCGATCGAGGTACTCCCGAACGCGGGACCGGTTGGACCTCATTGAGCGACGCTCAGATTTGGAGTGAAGACCCGCTGGAGATGTCCGGCGGCATCTCGTCATTGAGATTGTCTTTCAGCCACGAGCGGAGTTCTTCGTTGTCCTCATACCCGTGGACGGCGGTTCCCGGCTCCCATCCCAGCCCCAGCCTGCGGCACTTCGGAGACATTCAGATCCCTGATCCCGTTCGAGTTAAGAGCACCAGCGGAGCGTCGTCACTCTTCCAGCTCTTGGCCCGTGAGCAGTTTGAGTAGGCCCTCAGGGGCGTCGTCGCCAAAGAGGAGCTTGTGATTCCTGTCGGAATCAGCGGCGAATTCCGCGCTTCGGGGAAAGAGAGCTTTTTCGTACTCCGTCAGTGCAGTGTCGATGTCGTCGGGGTGCGCGGCAATGGCTAGGCCCAGTTCGGAGCCGTCGAACATGGCGAGGTTGGCGCCCTCCCCGGCGAACGGTGACATCAGGTGGGCGGCGTCGCCAAGGAGGGTGACGCCGTCAACACGGCCCCACCGATGCCCGATCGGCAAGGCATTGACTGCTCGAAGAGTCGGAGTGGTGTCCCCGTCGGTGATTAATGCGGTCAGCTCGGGAGCCCACCCGGAGAACTCGGCCGCCACCCGAGCCGTCGTTGCGGCCTGGCCTGCGAGGTCGAGGTCAGCCATCCACTCTTGCGGCTTGGAGAGCGCAACGTACGCATGAAGCACGCCATTGGGTTCTCGATGCCCAAGAATCCCCTGCCCCGGCGCGACTGCGAATAGAGCTCCGTCACCGACCGCTCGGGCTGCGGCGGGGTGCCGCTCGTCCGCCTTGTAGAGGTAGGTCTCAATGAAGGTGGTTCCAATGTACTGGGGTTCTGCATCGGAGAGCAGTGGGCGGACCCTCGACCACGCACCGTCGGCACCGATAAGGAGGCTAGTGATCACACTCGATCCGTCCGCAAAGGTCAGCTCGTGTAGGCCTTTGCCAAACGGCCGCACATCGGTGACCTTGTGTCCCCACTGGATCACTGCGTCGGGCAGGGAGTCGAGCAGGATGTGGCGCAGGTCACCACGGAGCACCTCGGGCCGCCCACCAGTGCCGTCGTCGGGTTCATCGAGGAGCACTGTCCCGTGCTGGTCGAGCACGTGGGTCGCCTCGCCGCCTTGGTGGATGATGGCGCGGAACTTCTCGGTGAGTCCCGCCGCTTCGAGTGCAAGCTGTCCGTTGTACTCGTGGATATCAAGCTGACCGCCCTGCGTGCGAGCCTCTGCCGAGGGCTCGGCCTCGTAGATCGTGACAGGAATGCCGTGCTTGTCGAGCACGCGGGCGAGAGTGAGGCCGCCAAGACCCGCACCGACGATCGCGACTGGAGTGGTCATGGGTCCTTTTCGGATTCAGCAGCCGTACGACGGATGGCTATCTGCGCCGTATGCCCGCTGAGTGACACGGCGGCGGCATCCGAAAGTCGCGGCGAGCAACCTAGAAGTGGGGATTGGCCGGTTTGGCCGTACCCTCTTCCTCCATTAAGGCGCCGAACCTCTTCCACCGCATTTTGTATGCCGTTTTGGCGTTGCCGGGGACCCAGTCAATCGTCCCTTGGCTGATCCGTAACGTCCCGAGCTTTGACCCATTGTCGTTGCGGACCACGACGTCGACGTCCCGAAACCCGACCGGGATCCTTTGATTGAACCGCAGACCTAGCTTTGCCATATGCGAACAATGGCAGCTCACCCGGGCTCATGTCGAGCTTTTGTCAGTCACATCGAACGAACTCGCTCCGCTCCCGTCCTCCCGGCCGGGAAGGTGGGTCATTTCGGCAGCTTGGGATACTCACCTGAAGACGACGATGTCGAATGTGACCGCGTAGGCTCATCCGTGAGGCTCGTCATGTGACCATCCGTTAAGAGCAGCGCCTCAGGATCGCGCGCTGGCCGCGGCGGAGCGGATGGTCACGTGCACCGTCCGAGGACTCGTTTCCGAGGATCGTAAGTCCGGAGGGTGTCCCAGTAGCCGGGACGGTGACCCCTTATTAGTCTGCTTTGCGACTACGTGTGCACATCAAGCCTGGGAAGTGCTCCGAGCTGATTACAACGCTCGGTGCTCTTGATACATACCCGTTGAATGTCTCTCGGCAGTGTGCGCCTTGGTAAGTAGCTCTCGAGCTCCCCTCGGGGTCGCCTAGAGCACCATCGTGGGGAACGCCGGGGGGGTAACCATCTGCTCTCCTCATTTTCAGCCTCGTGCTTGCGAAAGCGGCCGCTCAAGTCCCTGTGGACTCGACCCGATGATCGAAGGTGGACTCTTCTCGCCCGTCTCGACGTCTAACCGTGGTTCCACTGGCACCTCCTAGTGCGGATGGCGTGACACGGCTCGGAACAGAGATCGAGTCCCGGGCTCTGGAAGTGGCCCAAACAGTGCTCGAGCGCTGGATGAAGCAGCATCCCGAACCAAGCGGGTCTGCCCAAATCCAGGTGCATCGGGACATTCTGCGCACCACTGAGTTGGCGAGCATCACCCTCGGTCACTTCCTGGTCACCGGTCAGTTCCCCACGGCCAGGGAGCGGGACACCTTGGCCGCCCCCGGCAAGGCCCCGCTGCGGGAAACCATCGGCCTCGACGACTTGGCCAAGCTGTACCTCTCCTGGCGGGATGTTGCGTGCGAAACGCTCGAGGCTCTCGCACGCCAACTGGGTGTGGACGCCGACGCGCTGGAGACGGCCAAAACCGCGGCCCGGGTAGGCAGTGACGCGTCGCTCATCAACTTGGTCCGCAGGTTCGACGTCGAGCGCAAACACCTGACGGCCGATTTGGTCCACAACGCGCTCCACGACGGCTTGACCGGGCTGCCCAATCGAACGTTGTTGGTTGATCGCCTCGAGCAGTTGGTGACGGCCTCGTTACGCCGGCAGACCGGATCAGCTGTGCTCTTCGTCGACCTAGACCGGTTCAAGGCGGTCAACGACCTGGCCGGTCACAATGTCGGTGACGAGGTGCTGGTGGGCGTGGCCCACCGGCTACAGGAAGTGATCCGCGTCGGTGACACGCTGGCCCGTTTGGGCGGCGACGAGTTCGTCATCCTCTGCCCCGACCTGGCTGACCCGGCCAGCGAAGCCGAGGCGATTGCTGAGCGCATCAACGCCGTCATCGCCCAGCCCTTCGTCTTCGACGGTGGAAGTCAGCACTTCTTCGTGTCCGCCAGCGTGGGGGTGGGCATCGTGGGCCCGCATGACACCGCCGAAGACCTGTTGTCTCGAGCCGATTCGGCTATGTACGCGGCAAAGCGCCATGGCGGTAATCGGTATCAGACCTTTGACGAGTCCGCTGATCACACCTTGAGGCGCAGACCGGAACTGCTCAACGACCTTCACGAGGTGACCGAACGGGGCGAGTTGCACGTGTACTACCAGCCGGTGGTTCAGCTGTCGTCGGGGGAGGTGACCTCCATGGAGGCCTTGGCCCGTTGGGATCATCCCCGCTTCGGCT
>DATNLP010000054.1:0-4130 GCA_035602795.1 Acidimicrobiales bacterium
GCGCGCGACGAGGTGGAGATCGTTTCCGCCGCCCTCTCCCGGCTGCGCGCGCTGTCGCCGCCCCACTGAGACGCCGGCCGGGCCCGGACGTGCGCCAGCTGCCAAGCTGATCGCATGGCCGACGACGCCCCGACCCGACGCAGGCCGGCGGCGCGCCCACGCCGGGCCAAGGACGCCAGCCTGCTCGGCCCGGGCTTCCTGGCCGGCGTCGCCACCGCCGGCTACCAGGTCGAGGGTGGCTTCAACGGCGACGGTGAGCCGCACAACAACTGGTCGGGTTGGGAGGCCACCGGCCGCGCCGAGCGCTCGGGCCTGGCCTGCGACTTCTGGCGTCACCCGACCGAGGCGCTCGACCGCGCCGCGGCCATCGGCTGCAACGCGTTCCGGCTGTCGGTGGAGTGGGCTCGCCTGGAGCCCCGGCCGGGCGAGTTCGACGACGCCGCGCTGGAGCACTACGCGGAGATCCTCTCGTTGTGCCGCGACCGGGGTCTGGAGCCCGTCGTCACGCTGCACCACTTCACCCACCCGTGGTGGCTGGGCGAGGAGTTCTGGCTGCGCCCCGGCTCGCCCGACGTGTTCGCGCGCCACGTGGCGCGCATCGTGCCGGCGCTGGCCCCGTACTGCACGCGCTGGATCACGGTGAACGAGCCCAACATCGTGATGCTGATGGGCTGGGTCGAGGGGGCGTGCCCGCCGGGGCGGCGCATGGCGCTGTCCGACGCCTTCTGCGCGCTCGACAACCTGCTCACGGCGCACGTGCTGGCCGCCGACGCGGTCGGCGCAGTCCAGCGCGGGGCCGAGGTCACCATCAACACGAGCTCGTCGTCGATCTACGAGCTGGACCGCATGCTGCTCGACCTGCTCCAGCTGCGCCACGTCGGGGTGGAGCCGAGCGATGTCGACCACTACCTGGACGAGCGCCGCACGGTGCACGACGCCGCCTTCCCGCCGCGCCACGCCGGGGAGGCGGCCGTCCGCCGGTACTTCGCCGCCATGTCGCCTTACGGCGCCGGCCGCGAGCCCGGCCAGGGACGCCTGTGGCAACGGGTGCGCGGGATGACGCGCCGCACCACCCCCCGCCGGGTGGTCGACGCCGTGCACGCGTCGGGGCGGGAGCGCGTCATCGACGCCGCCGCGTTCGACTGGTACGACCCCGTGGCCAGCCACGCCATGCGGGTGCCGGGGCGTCGCCTCCGGGCCGGCGGGCGCGACTGGTCCTTCGGGCGGGCGCTCTGGGACGTCGTGCCGCACCCCTCGGGCCTGCGGTCGTGGTGCGCCACCGAATCCGCGCTGCGGCCCGGCCTCCCCCTGTGGGTGGTGGAGAACGGCATGGCGACGCGGGTGCACGACGGGCGCCCGGAACGGCGGGAGGACGGCATGGACCGGCCGCGCTACGTGCGCGCCCACCTGGGCGCCGTGGCCGATGCCGTGGCCGACGGGGTGCCCGTGCGCGCCTACCTGCACTGGTCGCTCGTCGACAACTACGAGTGGGGCACGTACGAACCCCGCTTCGGCCTGTTCGGCATGGACCGCCGCGATCCGTCGGCACCGCGCTGGCTCGACACCGACGCCCAGGGCAACGACGCCGCCGGCGAGTTCGCCCGGGTCCTCGAAGGCCTACGGGCGGGCGACCGCTCGGTGCTCGAGCCGCCGACCTGAGAGGCGGTCAGGCGACCTGGTCGCCCTCGGGTGTCGCCGGCTCGCCCGGGCCCTCTATCTCCTGCTTGCTCCTGCGGTGGTGGCGGATCACCAGCACGACGATCACGACGAGGATGATCCCGAGCAGGATGTCCGACGCGATGCCCGTTGCCTTCTCCACGCGCTCGCCCACGAAGTAGCCGAGCATGACGTACAGGACGCCCCAGCAGATGCCTCCGATCGCGTTGGCCGGCAGGAAGATGCGGTAGGGCATGGACGACATGCCGGCCAGGCCGGGCACGACGGCGCGCAAGAAGGCCGAGAAGCGCGCCACGAAGACCGCCGTGGCGCCGCGGCGGCTCAGTTGGTCGAGCGCCATGTTGAGGCCTTTCTGGCGCTTGCGCAGAGGTCCGAGGTTCAACAGTTTGCGGCCCCAGCGGTCTCCCACGGCGTAGCCCACCGAGTCGCCGACAATGGCGCACAGCACGACCACGACGGTGATGGCGGGCAGGGTCACGCCGCCCTTCGAGGCGAGGACGCCGCCGAGGAGGGCCGCCGTCTCACCGGGGAAGACGAAGCCGAGCAGGATCGCGGCCTCGGCGAAGACGAGCACCCCGACCAGTGCATAGGCCTGCCAGCCGTGCAGGGAGAGGAGCGGCTGCAGGATCTTGTCGATCACGCCGCGCCCTCGTGTGTGTCACGCGGCACCGATGACCGGAGCCGCGGCACGGCGACGATCAGTTGACGGCGCGCAGCGTGACCTCGCGGGGCGTGAGCTGTCGCCAGCGGCTCTCCATCTGTTCGAGGAACTCGCGTCCGCGCACCAAGTGGGTCAATATGTCCGTTTGCCCCTGTGGGCGGGCCAGCATCCAGCTGTGTCCACCCGGCACCCACAGCACGGGGGAGCGCGCGATGGCGGCGAACTCCAGCGCGGTGTGCCCCGGTGTGATGCGGTCGAAGCATCCCCATTCGTTCAGGATCGGGATCTGTTGGGCCACCAGCGCCCGCACCTGGCTGCGCTGGTCGAGCGTCATGAGCATGCTGCCCACCGGCATGGTCTGGGCGACCGTGCGGATGTTCTGGCGCATGTCCGGCAGCACGGCGCGCACGGTGGAGTACAGCCGCCCGATGGCCAGGTCGGGCAGGTCGAAGAGGACGGCGGCCATGAGGTCGACCATCGGCGCCACGTCCGGCAAAAGGGGTGACAGGACGGTCGGGATGATGCCGGTGCGGTCCTTCCAGGCCGGCGTGCTCACCCCGTCCCGGTAGATCAGGCCCAGGGTGCGCCGGGGGTGATCGTGCGCGAACTGCACGGCGACCGCCCCGCCCATGGAGTGGCCGAGCAGGACGACCGGACCGGCGTCGACCTTGTGCACGATGGCCATGACCTGGCTGGCCAGGCTCTCCATGGAGATGTCCTGCCAGTCGAGCGGGTCGCTGCCGCCGAAGCCGGGCAGGCTCGGGTTGATGACGCGCCAGCCGAGCTGCTCGGCCAGGCGGGCGCTCTCGCGCCAGTACATGCCGCCGCCGGCGAAATAGCCGTGGATGTTGACCGCCCAGATGGGCGGCGTCCCCGGCCCGTCTGGCCCGTAGGCGCCGACGTTGTCCGACACGGCGAATTGAAGGCGCCGGCCGTCCACCATGATGGAGCTCGGGACCATCCTGATGGTGGGGTTCTTGCGGATCTTGCGCTCGTACTGGTCACGCACGACGCCGAGGCCGTGGGCAGCGTGGCCGGCGTCGACGAGGGCCACGGGAGACGGCCCGTCGGAGGGGGCGATGATGGCGCCCGAGATCTGCAGCGAGTCCTCCGGCTGCCGTGCTTTCGACCTGAAGAAGCGAACCGCCATGGCGACACTCCCGTCTCGCGCCGCGCTGGCGCGCCGTCCTCCCCACCCGGTGCCATACCCGGGCCCGGCTCCACCGTACCCGAACGTCACCGCGTTTTAGCAACCAGCGCGTGCGCTGGGGCGCTGGGGCTGCGACGATGTGACCATGTGTGCAGACATCGTCATCCGGGGTGGCACGGTGGTGGACGGGACCGGTGCACCCGGCCGGCCGGCGGACGTGGCGGTCACGGACGGCCTGATCAGCGGGGTCGGCGACGGGCTGGACGGCACCCGGGTGCTCGACGCGTCGGGGCAGGTGGTGTGCCCAGGCTTCATCGACATCCACACGCACTACGACGCGCAGGTCTTCTGGGACCCGGACCTCACACCCTCGTCGTTCCACGGCGTGACGACGGTGGTGGCGGGCAATTGCGGGTTCTCGATCGCGCCGATACGGCCCGATGGGGTGGCGCTGCTGGCCCGCACCCTCCAGCACGTCGAGGACATGAGCTTCGACACACTCTCGGTCGGCGTGCCCTGGGGCGAGTTCGAGACCTTCACCGAGTACCTCGACGCCGTGGCCCGCGGCGGCACCGCCTTGAACTACGCGTGCTACGTCGGCCACACGGCGGTGCGCCTCTACGTCATGGGCGAGGGGGCCTA
>DATNLP010000538.1:0-8613 GCA_035602795.1 Acidimicrobiales bacterium
CGCCGGCCGCCTGCCCCACCAGCTGCGCCAGTTCGGCCGAGTGGTCGGGCAGCCCGGCCAGCTCCTCGGGGCGCACGGTCCCCGCGCTCACCGCGACCCCCGCGTCATCCCCAGCCCGGCGGTGGCCACGATCTCGCGCTGCACCTCGTTGACGCCCCCGCCGAACGTGTTGACCTGGGCCTGGCGCTGCGACGCCTCGATGCGCCCCCGCATCAGCGCGCCCGGCGAGCCCGGCGTGAGATAGCCCGCCGCCCCGATGACGCCGGCCAGCAGACGGAAGACGTCGAGGGTGCGCTCCGTCCCGAACACCTTTATCGACGAGGACTCCGCCGCGGTCAGCTCGCCCTCGGCCACGTGCACCGCCATGCGCCAATTGAGCAGCCACATGGCCTCGAGCTCGGCCTGGCAGCGGGCCAGGTCCATCTGCACCCAGGCCTGGTCGATGAGGGTCCGCCCGTCGTCGGTGGGTTGGCGCGCCGCCCACTGCACCACCTCCTCGTACAGCGAGATGGACAGCCCGCTCCACGCCGCCAGCCCCACCCGCTCGTGGTTGAGCTGGGTGGTGATCATGCGCCAGCCCTCGTTCTCCTCCCCCACCCGGTTGGCCACGGGCACGCGCACGTTGTCGTAGAAGGTCTGCGTGGTGGTCAGCCCGCCGACGGTGTTGATGATGGACCACTCGAACCCGGGCACGCCGGTGGGGACGCACAGGATCGAGATGCCCTTGTGCTTGGGCACGTCGGGATCGGTCCGCGTGGCCAGCCAGACGTAGTCCGCCATGTCGGCGCCCGAGGTGAAGATCTTGGCCCCGTTGACCACGTACTCCTCGCCGTCGCGCACCGCCCGCGTGCGCAGCGAGGCCAGGTCCGTCCCGGCCTCGGGCTCGGTGTACCCGATGGCGAAGTTGAGCTCGCCGGCCAGGATCCTGGGGAGGAAGAACGACTTCTGCTCCCCGGTGCCGAAGCGCATGATGGTCGGGCCCACCGTGTTGATGGTGACGAAGGGGAACGGCGCCCCGGCCCGGCGCGTCTCGTCGAAGAAGATGAACTGGTCGGTCGCCGGGCGCCCCTGCCCGCCGTACTCGGTCGGCCACCCGATGCCGAGCCAGCCGTCCCGGCCGACCTGGCGCACCACCTCGCGCCAGGCGTCGCCGCCCTCGCCCCCCTCGACCAGCCCGGCCCGCACCCTGTCGGTCAGCAGCTCGGCGTAGTAGCGACGCAGCTCGGTGCGCAGTTGCTGCTGGTCAGCACTCTCTTCGAGGAACATCGTGGGGCAGCCTCGCGCACCTTCCGGCGGTCCCTGCAAGTCAAGGCCGCGCTCGGAAAACTGTAACACGTTCTCGTTTCGGGCTCACCTGGGCGGCCGCCGCCGTGCTCCCCGCCGCACGTCGGCCCGGCGGCCCGACTCGGCCCCGCCGGACAAAGGGAAACCGGACAAAGGGAAACCGGACAAAGGGAAAAGCAGTGGCGCGCCTCAGGACGCCGTCGTGTGCCCGAACGCCTGGCGGTAGGCCTGGGGGCTCGTGTGCACGACGCGGCCGAAGTGCTTGCGCAGGTTGGCGGCGGTGCAGAAGCCGCTCTTCTCCGCCACCGCCTCGATCGACAGGTTGCTCGCCTCGAGCAGCTGTTGCGCCAGCTGCACGCGCCGGCGCAGCAGCCACTGGTAGGGGGAGGTGCCGGTTGCCGCCACGAAGCGGCGGGCGAACGTGCGCGGGCTCATGGCGGCCCGGGCGGCCAGCTCCTCGACCGTGATGGGTTGGTCGAGGTGCTCCTGCACCCAGTTCATGGTGTCGGCGAACAGGTCGGAGCGATCGAGCACCGGCAGCGGCTGCTCGATGTACTGGGCCTGGTCGCCGTCGCGCTGGGGCGGCACGACCAGTTGGCGGGCGAGCCGCGTCGCCACCTCGCTCCCGTAGTCCTGGCGGACGATGTGCAGGCAGAGGTCGATGCTGGCCGCGCTGCCCGCCCCGGTGAGGATGTCGCCCTCGTCGACGTAGAGCACGCCGGGGTCCACCTCCAACTGCGGGTAGCGGGCGGCCAGCTCGTCGCACTCCGCCCAGTGCGTGGCGGCCCGCCGGCCGTCGAGCAGGCCGGCGGCGGCGAGTACGAACGCGCCACCGCACAGCGAGACCATGCGGCAGCCGCGGGCGTGGGCGCGGCGCAACGCGTCGAAGACCGGCTCGCCTATTTCGAAGGGCCGGTACGTGGGCGCCACTATGACCGTGTCCACCTTGGACAGCATCTCGAGGCCGTGCGGCACCAGGATCTGGAAGCCGGTGTCGGCCGTCACCGGGGCCGACGTGTCCCCGCAGACGAACAACCGGTACCAGGGTTCACCCGGCCTCACCCAGCGGTCGTCGCCGAACACCTCGCACACCACGCCGAGCTCGAACGGCGTGAAGCCGTCGTAGACCACGATCGCCACGTTTCGCGGGTTGGCAGGTTTGGAACGCACCGTGTCAATCATGCCACTGTCGCCGGTCGCCGGGTTCCTTCATCATGAACCCATGCGAGACGACGGTGGAGCCTTCGGCACCGACTCGGCGGGCCCGCTGCGCCTGGCCGTCGCCTTGGAGCAGCGGCACCGTCGCCGGCGCCGGCGCCCTCGCCCGACGACGCTGGTGCTGGTCGAGGCCGGGGGGACCCGGCGCCTGGCCGCGGCGACCGAGTGGCCGTGGACGCGGCTGGCCGTGCGTCTGCTGGCCTCCTCGCTCGACCGCCAGCTGGCCGAGGGCCGCTCGCCCGAGTCCAACGCCCGGCTGGGTGCTCGCGCCCGCATACTCGTCGCTCCGGCCGTGCGGCACGAGTACGCCCGCCTGGTGGCGCACCTCGAGGAGCAGGCGCGCCGGCCCCCCGTCATGCGCAGTCCGCGCTGGCCACTGAACCGCGTGGCCGTCGCCGCCTGTGCGCCCGGCCTGGCCGAGGTGCGCCGGCGGCTGGCGGGTCATCAGCCGGTGCCGGCCCGCGGCATCGCGCTGGCCGGCCGGCTCCTCGGCGACGGCACCGGTCCGCTCTACAACCGCCGCCTCTCGACGCGCCACCTCGACGACGCGCTGGCGCGGATCATCGAGCAGCTCGATCCCCTCCTGCCGCTGGACGCCGCGCCGTGACCCCGGCGGGCTGAGGCCGGTCCTACACCGAGGCCGGCGGGGCCGACGCAAAGAGGTTGAGGCCCAGACCCTCCGACAGGTACGTCGTGATGCGCTGGCCCCGCACGCTGTTCCCCGCCTCGTCGAGCGGCGGGGAGTACGTCCCGACCCCGCCCTTGCCGGGGGACACGGTCACCAGCCCCCCGCTCACCCCGCTCTTCCCGGGCAGGCCGACGTCGTAGAGCCAGTCGCCCGAGCGCTCGTAGAGCCCACTGGTGGCCAGCACCGCCAGCACCCGTCTGCGGGAGCTGGACGCGATGGCCCGCTCGCCGGTCAGCGGATTGACGCCGCCGTCGGCCAGCGTCGCTCCCATGACGGCCAGGTCGCGCGCGCTGACGAGCAGGGCGCACTGGCGCGTGTAGACGTCCGTGGCGACATCGGGATCGCAGTACATGCGGTCGTAGCCGTAGAGCAGATGCGCGATGCCCCGGTTGCGGAAGTTGGTCGCCGCCTCGGACTCGTACACGGCGTCGTCCATCACCAACGGGCGGCCGGCGAACCGCGAGAGGGCGGCGGCGACGTTCTCGAACTTCTCGCCACCCGTCGCCCCCGGCACCAGGCTCGAGGCGGCGAGCGCGCCGGCGTTCACCATGGGGTTCATGGTGCGGTCGGCGTTGAGCTCTATGCCCATCACCGAGTCGAAGGGGAGGCCGGTGCTGTTGACGCCGAGCTTGCGCCGCGCCTCCTCCGGCCCGAGGACGTCGCAGACCAGGGCGAAGACAAAGAGCTTGGAGATGCTCTGGATGGTGAACTCCTGCTCGGCGTCGCCGACGGCGAAGGCCCGGCCGTGCACACCGGCGATGCAGACCCCGAAGGCGTCGGGCGAGGCCGAGGCGAGGGCGGGGATGTAGTCGGGCACGCTCCCCTCGCCGAGATGGCGGAAGCGCTCGTAGCCCGCCGTCACCACCGCCTGCACCTCGGCGTCCGAGGGCAGGTCTCCGGTCGAGACCCGTTCGCGGAAGAGCTGATCGGTGGGAACCTCGGCGCCGTCCATCAGCGTGCCGGCCGCGACGAGCCCCGCGAGTTGACCCAGGAAATGCGTCCAGCCGGCCTGGTGTGACTGACGGAAGTCCCCGGTCAAGCCCCGATGGGTCAGCGTCACGACCGTGTCACCTCCCGCGGCCTCGAGGTCCACCTCGACCGTGCTCGCCCCGGGCGGCAGCTCCTCGTTGCCCTCGATGCCCCAGGTGAAGACGACTCGATGCGGCGGGTCGACCGCCACGAACTCCCCGCGGGCCGGGTTGCCGCTCACGACGATGTACAGGTCGCCGCCGGGGCGGACGTCGAGGTCGGCCGTGTCCGCCAGCCACTTGGTGACCAAGGCCGTATCGGTGAAATACGGGAACACGACGTCGGGCGGCGCCGCGATCCGCACGCTCGCCGTGATCGGCTCCGGCTCCGCATCCGGTGTCCCTGTCGACATGGCTACTTCGCTCCTCTTCTCGGGTGGTCGCGTTCGACGGCCCGCTTGAGCCGCTCGAGTGCGTCGGGCCAGAACTCCTCGAGCAGGTCGCGCACGGGTTCGAGCGCGTCGCGGCGGAACCGGTACAGGCGCCGGGTCCCCTGGCGCCGCTCTTCGACCAGCCCGGCCCGTCGGAGCACCGTCAGGTGCTGGCTGACCGCCTGCTGGGTCAGGTCGAAGTGCGCCGCGATCTGCCCCGCCGGCAGCTCGGTGTCGCGCACCAGTCGCACGATCTCGCGCCGGTGCGGATCGGCGAGCGCCCGCAGGACCGCGTCGGGTCCTGCGGGGCGCTGCGCATCGTCGGTCGCCGGCATCACGGTCCCATTCTGTTGGAGACACGCGAGGTGGACCGGGTCAATCCTCCCGGTAGGGCTCGCCCGCCCCACCGTCGACGTAGGCCGCCAGGCTGGCCAGGTAGTGCGTCCAGCCGGAGTGGCACATGTCGAAGCACTCGAGCTGCGGGGTCAGCCCGAAGTGGCGGAACCGCACCTCGGTCCCCTGTCCGGCCGGCGCCAGGTCGAAGACGATGGTCGTCCCGGCCCACTCGGGCGTGTGGGGAGCCGCCTCGACGTCCCACACGACCTGCCGGGGCGACGCCGACTCGACGACGAGGTCGATCCGGCGCCCGTCCCCGAACGAGACGCTGAACGAGCCCCCCTCGCCGGTGGCGCCGCTGGTGGGTCCCCACCATCCGGTCACGGCTTCGGGCGTGGTCAGCGCCGCCAGCACGTCCTCCGGCGCTGCGGCGAGGGTCTGCACCGACTCGAAGTCGGCGGCCGTCTCGGGGTTGGCGATGGTCATGAGGGACATCCTTTCTCGGTGGTTACTGAGTGACATTCACAAGTTGTTACTTGTACAAATATCTACTTGTATATGGCCCCTGTCAACCCCGGGTCCACGTGAAGCTCCGCCAACCCCCGCTCCACACCGAGAAGAGGACTCGTCGGGGCTCTGCGCCCGGGAGCCGTGCCTATGATCACTGACACGTGTTCTAGAAATTGCCCGTCAGGGCAGGCACCGCCCTCGCCGTTGCGGTGCGCGAAAGGGGGGGCCTTGAGCCTCGAGGAGATCGACCTCATCGACGGTCGCAATTTCGTCGCCGGGGTGCCCCACCACTGGTTCGCCGAGCTCCGACAGGAGGCACCCGTCTTCTGGCACCCCGAGGACATCGCCCCCCGGGGCGGCTTCTGGGCCGTCACGCGCTACGACGACTGCGTACACGTCAACCGGGACTGGGAGCACTTCTCCTCGGCCCGGCGTGGTGCCCTCTTCCACGAGTCGGATGACGAGATGCTGGCCCAGCAGCAGCTGTTGATGCTCAACATGGACCCCACCATGCACACGCGCTACCGCCGCCTGGTCAACAAGGGCTTCACCCCCAAAATGGTGCGCGACCTCGAGCAGCAGATCGTCGGCTACGCCGACGGCATCATCGATGCGGTCTGCGAGCGCGGCACGGCCGACTTCGTCGAGGAGATCTCGGCTGAGCTCCCCCTCCTCGTCATCGCCGAGCTGCTCGGCGTACCCCAAGAGGATCGGCGCATGGTCTTCGACTGGTCCAACCGCATGATCGGCGCCGAGGACCCCGAGTACCAGATCCCCGGTTCCGCACCCGACGAAGCGCTCATGGCGGTCTACAGCTACGCCGAGGAGCTGGCGTCCGAACGCCGGCTCCGACCGAAGCAGGACCTCATCTCGGTGTTGATCGACGCGGAAGTCGACGGTGAAAAGCTCAACGAGCTCGAGCTCGATCTCTTCTTCCTTCTCCTGATCGTGGCCGGCAACGAGACGACCCGCAACCTCATGTCCGGGGCCATGACGGCCTTCTTCGAGCACCCCGACCAATGGGAGAAGCTGCGCCAGGACCGCACGCTGCTGGGGAACGCGGTCGAAGAGATGCTGCGCTACGTGACGCCCGTCATGCACTTCCGCCGCACCGCCGCCATGGACACCGTCCTCAACGATCAGGAGATCAAGGAGGGCGACAAGATCGTCTTCTGGCACACCTCGGCCAATCGCGACGAGACGGCTTTCGACCACCCGGACACCTTCGACGTCACGCGGTCGCCCAACAACCACATCGCCTTCGGCGGAGGCGGGCCGCACTTCTGTCTCGGCGCCAACCTGGCCCGCATGGAGATCATGGTGATGTTCGACCGCCTGCTCGACCGCATGCCCGACATCCGCCTCGACGGCGAGGTGCAGCGGCTGCAGTCCAACTTCATCAACGGCACCAAGCACATCCCGGTCGCCTTCTCGCCCTCGGCACCGGTCGGGGGCACCCCGCTGCCCGCCCGGGCCCGCTGAGGTGGCCGGCGTGGCCGACCGCGGCGTCCGCTTCCACCAGTCCGTCGCCTTCCTGCCGAGCAGCCAGGTCGTCCCGCTGACCCGCGCCTGCGACCAGCTCGGCTACGGCGGCATGTACGTCTCCGAGCACCTCTTCAATCCGCGGCAACTCGCGTCGCGCTACACCTACTCGAAGGAGGAGGACGGCTCGCCGCCCTGGCTCGCCGAGGAGACGTCGTGGCCCGATCCCATGTGCCTGATTTCGGCCCTGGCCGGCTCGACGGAGAACCTGCTCTTCACCACCGGCGTCTACGTCGCCCCGATGCGGGACCTGATGACCGTGGCCAAGACCGTCGGCACGACGGCCTTCCTGTCGGACAACCGTCTGCGCCTCGGCATCGGCGTCGGCTGGTGCAAGGAGGAGTTCGACCAGACCGGCCAGGACTTCGACAATCGGGGCAAGCGCCTGAACGAAATGATCGTGGCCCTCCGCGCTCTGTGGCGCGGCGGCTGGGTGGAATACCACGGCGACTACTACGACGTGCCCGAGTGCCAAATGGAGCCCCATCCCAGCGAGCCGGTGCCCATCATCGGTGGCGGCCACTCCCCGGTGGCCCTGCGGCGGGCCGCGGCACTCTGCGACGGCTGGATCGCCGCCGGCGCCTACAGCGAGGAGGAGGCGTGGGTCCACGTCGCCAACCTCCGCGAGGCGCTCAAGAGGGCCGATCGGGACGACGACGGCTTCACGATCTACCTGTCGATCAACGAGGTGCCCAGCGTGGACCTCTACCGGCGCTTCGCCGACGCCGGCGTCTTCGACTTCGTGTGCGCGCCCTGGATGGGCGCCGTGCGCGAGGGCACGCCCGACGATGAGGCGCTCACGCCCCGCCTCGACGCGGTGCGCCGCTTCGCCGACGACATCGTCGCCAAGTTCTGATCCGGAGGTTCCACGTGAAGACCATGAAGCTCGGCCTGCAGCTCGGCTACTGGGGCTCGGGCCCGCCCCCCCACGCGGTCGAGCTCGTCGAGGAGGCCGACCGCCTCGGCTACGACTCCGTCTGGACGGCGGAGTCCTACGGCTCCGACGCCCTGACCCCCCTGGCCTGGTGGGGGTCGCGCACCGAGAAGGTGCGCCTCGGCACGTCGCTGTGCCAGCTGTCGGCCCGCACGCCGACGGCCATGGCCATGGCCGCGCTGACCATGGACCACCTCTCTGGCGGTCGCTTCGTCCTCGGCCTCGGCGTGTCGGGCCCCCAGGTGGTCGAGGGCTGGTACGGCCAGCCCTTCCCGGCGCCGCTGGCGCGCACCCGCGAGTACGTGGACATCGTGCGCCAGGTGCTGGCCCGCCAGGAGCCGGTGACCAACGACGGCCCGCACTATCCGCTGCCCTACCCCGGCGGGACCGGCCTCGGGAAGCCGCTCAAGTCCATCGTGCACCCATTGCGGGCCGACATCCCGATCATCTTGGGGGCCGAGGGGCCGAAGAACGTGGCGCTGGCGGCCGAGATCGCCGACGGCTGGTTCCCCATCTTCTTCTCCCCCGCCCACATGGGCGAGTTCAAAGAGGCCCTGGACGAGGGCTTCGCCCGGCCCACGGCGAGGCGCTCGGCCGACGACTTCGAGGTGCTGGCCATGGCACCGACGGTGATCTCCGACGACGTCGACGCGGCAGCCGACGGCTTCCGGCCCTACCTCGCCCTCTACATCGGCGGCATGG
>DATNLP010000539.1:0-17681 GCA_035602795.1 Acidimicrobiales bacterium
GACGGTCGTGAACAACCAGACCGTCACGGCCCCGGACATCACCGGCGGCAGCGCCACGATCTCGTCGGGCGCGGGCACGAATCAGCTCACCTTGAGCGCCAACGCAACGGCCACGACCCTCGAGGACGTCCGCATCGCCACCACGACCAAGCTTTCCCAGGGTGATGGCGTGCCGATCGGTGTGCCCATCCGAATCGATGGCGTCAACACCGGATCGGGCACGCAGCAGATCTTCGCTACGTTCGCCGACGTGGGCGGGACCGGATGTGGAAGTTCGCAATTCGGGAACTTCAACCAGAATGATATTGCCCAGGACCCCAACCCGGTTACTCGGGTCTCGGACAACGCCAGCACCCGTGATCTTCTCGAGAACAACTCGGACCAGATCGACCAGTTCGCCGCCACGGACTTCCCCGGTGACGCCGTGGACCAGTCCATCGAGGCGGCGACGTCGATCTACGTCATCTCGTTCGGCGTCCAGAAGGGAACACCGACCGACGCCAACGTCAACATCGACAGCACCGGCGCCGTTCCCGTCGTCGGAAACTCGAATGTGACCTCGTACGGAGGGAACCTGCTGGCGCTCGACGGGGTCTTCGCAACTGCCAGTACCGAAGTGGCCAACACGTTCCCGACCGCTCGAACCCTGTGGAACATCTACAGGACGGACACAGTACGAGCGTCGACTGCCGGGTTACTCAACTGGATGTGCGATTCGAATACGAACTTCAACAAGGGCACCGACAATTCGACACAGCAGAACTTCGACACCGAGTTGGGGAACCTGATCTCGTCCGTGTACTTCTTCCCGAGGAACACCGACACGACGCAGCCGCCGGCCACAGCCACTCCTCTCGACGGTGTGCCTGCGCCGAACAACACCTGTGCCGCAAGCCTCAACGTCAACACCACACAGGGTTCAAACACGGTCACCTTGACTTCGGGCGGCGCCTTCCCGGTCGACATCGTCAACCAGGGTCAGCTGCCCGGTAGCGTGAGCGGTTTTCAGGCCAACAGCGTGATCGTCTCCGACCCGCAGTTCGCGTCGGGGACCTACGTGGTGAGCGGTGCCTCGACCGAGACCTACAACAGCGGCACGTCGACGTGGAACTACGTCCCATCGCTGACCCTGACGCTGAGCCAGCCGGCGGCCGCCACCGCTACCGGGGTCGCAACGGTGTTCTACGGAGTGCCGGCGGTCACCTCGGTGGGTTCACCCAACACCTAGCTCTCACGACGACGCCGACGAGGTGGCTACCTGAAGAATTGTTGAAATGTAGAGATGTGCCCCGGGCCCGGGGTCGGCGAATCGCCGGCCCCGGGCCCTTTGGGGTTGCCGGGGCCGGGCAGATCGGCAGTGAGACTGGGATTACATAGAAATGGGAGAATAGATAAACTTGATAGAGTTGGTCAGGATTAGCTGGCAAGTGCGACAGCTCTGGAGGGACCTGTGAAGCGTGACCTGAAGCCCGTGCAGCGCGGCCCCAGGGGAATCTGGACGCTTGTGCAGCTGTCAGGCGTCGGATTGCTGGTAGCTGCGGCAGTCTTGCTGGGTCTGGCGGGCCCCGCAGGGGCAGATTTGACCAACAACACGATCGTCCCGGACTCCGCACAGGCGCAGAGTCCGTTCACCGCAAATACGCCCTTCGCCAGCGGCCAGGGGATCGATGTGGTGCTTCCCGCCAACACGCTGTTCACCTCGAATGAGGTCCTCTCCGTCGAAGAGTGCTCAGCACCGAACGGCGTGATTCCGACGCAAACGACTGCCTGTAACGGCGGCACCGCCAGCGGCCCGTCCGTCTCGCCCAACTCCGACGGCTCCTTCGACTACATCAACAACAGCGGCAACCCGCTGAACCAGCCCTATCCGGTGTACTACACACCCGACGCGGCGCTCGGGAACACCGGGAGCAGCCCGGCGTGCGGGGACACCTCGGCCACCGAGTGCATCCTCTACATCGGGCTCGACTCCAATGACTTCACCCAGAACCACGTGTGGTCCCAGCCATTCTTCATTGCTCCTGTGGCCGGCGACACCGGCAGCCCCGCCGGGGATGGTTCGGCCCCGCCGGCGGCGACGACGCCGAGCCCCACCCTCTCGACGGTCGTACCGTCGCCGGCGACGCCGACCGCGGACGGCGTCGACAAGTCGACCGTGACCGTGACCCTCTTGGCCACCGGCGGGCTGCCCGTCGCCGGCAAGGCGGTCAGCCTGACCCCCTCGTCGTCGACGACGACGGTGAGCGGACCATCTCCGGCTCTGACGAACAGCAACGGGCAGACAACTTTCACCGTGACCGACACGGTGGCCGAAGAGGTGAGCCTCACCGCGGTCGACACCACCGACAGCGTGACGTTGAGCCCCCCCGCAAGCGTCACCTTCCAGAAGCCGGTGGCCAGCCCGACCAACTCGACTGTCAGCGGCCCGGCCACCGTGGCCAGCGGCGGCACGGCCACCATCGTCGTCAACCTTCGCGATCAGGCGGCATCGCCCCAACCCCTGGCCGGTCAGACGGTGACACTCAGCGGCACCGGCAGCGCGATGATCACCTCCGCGACAACGCCCAATGTGAGCGATGCGTCCGGCAACGTCACCTTTAGCGCCACTGACTCGGCCGCCGAAGATGTGACCTTTACCGCGACGGATACGACAGATGGAGTCACGATCGCCAACACTCTTTCTGTGACCTTCGGCACGCTCACGGTGTCGCCCTCTCAGTCGACCGTGGCGGTGACGTCACCGGCTCCGCTGGGCTCGGCCGGCACGACGGTGGTTGTCACGTTGTTGACGTCCACCGACAGTCCCGTCGCGGGCAAGGCTGTGAGCCTCCAGGTCACTTCCGCTGGATCGTCGGCCGCGATTGGCGCGCCCTCCCCGACCACCACTGGCTCTAATGGCCAGGTGTCATTCCAACTGACGGACTCGGCGGCTGAATCCGTTACGGTGCAAGCAACGGACACGACGGACGGGATCACCCTCTCCGCTCAACCCACTGTGACCTTTGCTGCGTCGGAGCCCTCGGCGACGACGTCTTCGGTGATCGCGGCGACACCGACGGCTCCCGCCGATGGTGAGACAGAGGTGCTGATCGACGTCACCTTGAAGGACCAGTTCGGAGTCGCGGTGTCCGGAAAGACCGTCTCCCTTCAGGGATCTCCGACGGGCAACGTCGAGATCCATCCGATCGCTGTTGGTAGCTCCACTCCAGGTGTGACCGACACCAACGGACTCGCGGAATTCGAAGCAGACGACACCGTCGCCGAAACGGTCACCTTCACTGCAACCGACGTGACCGATAACAACCTTGCGTTGAGCGAAACCGCGTCGACGACGTTCCTCGCGGGTCCCGCGGACACCTCTTCACAAGGCACGACGGTGGCAGTTGCACCTGCGAACCCTCCCGCGGACGGGTCCACTTCCTCGACGGTGACGGTGACCCTGACCGACTTTTTCTCGAACCCGGTGGCGGGCAAAACGATAGCCCTGGCGGCGTTGAACGGAAGTTCGATGATCACAGCTACGAGTCCCGTGACCAATCAGGCCGGGCAGGCGACGTTCGCGGTCACCGACGCCACGCCGGAAGTCGTGACCTACCAGGCGACCGATGTGACCGATGGAAACTCGGTTCTCGAGGCCGAAGGGGTTGTCACGTTTGGCGATCCTCCTGCCCCCGCGGCCGTCGCGGCGGACTGTTCCGTCGCCGTCAATCCGAGCAGCGTCGTGGCGGACGGAACTCAAACAGGAATGGTTTCGGTCTTGCTTTATGACGGGGACGGCGATCCGGCGGCCGGGAAGACTGTGATGTTGACCGCGTCCGGTGGTTCCTCCAAGGTGATCACGGTGAACGGCACCTCCGACGACAGTGGATTGGCGACCTTCGACGTGAGCGACACAACGACTGAGTCAGTGACGTACACCGCACACGACACAACGGACAGCATCGATCTGACGGCGATTCCGGTTACCGTGAAGTTCACCGCAGCGGCTGTTGGCACGACCACGACTACTACCGCCCCCACTTCCACTACCACGACCACGGCGGGCACTTCTACGACGACCAACGCAACCACCACGACGACACCGTCTGGCACCCAGCTGGTAGCCACTTCGAGCGGATCGTCTTCAGGCAACAGTGGGAACACGGGATCAGGGTCCGCAGCGACGCTCGCGACGACGGGTGCACCCAATGCCCTGCCCTGGTTGGCTGGATTAGGTGGACTCTGCTGCATGGTGGGCACCTTGGGGCGGCGGCGATTGACCAGGCGGCAGACGTCGCCCAATCGGGCGGAATCGATATGAAGCTCGCGACGACGCCGGCCAACCTTTGGCGCGGGAGCTCCTCGCGATTGGGGCTCAGTGTTGTTGCTGGGCTCCTCCTTCTGGCGGCGGCCGGCTGTGGAGGATCAAGTTCGGATGATACGGCGGGCGCGCCCACCCTGACGATCACTTCCGGTCCTTACCGGGACGGCCAGCTCGTCAATCTTTCGGTCGGTCCGAACCACTACTTCACCAAATACGCGGAAATCAATATCGTCCAATGCGCTGATCCTGGTGGAACGGAGGCGAATCTGCCCCGCAGTAGCGCCTCTTGCGATGGCAATACGGCACAAGGACCGTCGGTTTTGGTCAACGCTAACGGAAGTTTCTCTTTCCACGGCTATGAAATATGGGCGCTCCCCAACGAATCGCAATTGGATGAGGCGCCGGATAGCCAGCCCGTATGCAACCGCACCCATAGCTGCGTGCTCTACGTCGGGCAGGACACCAACATTTGGACCAAGCCCAAGATCTTCTCCCCCCCGTTCACGGTTACTCCGAAGGGGAAAAGCTCCTCATGACCCCGATCTACCGTGCGCTGCGGTTCCGATCGGTCTGGATCGTGTTCACCGCACTCTGTGTGTCTCTCGCCGGGGAGGCCATCGCGGTGCAAGCTGCCCGGGCTGGCGGCGTCCCCCCGGAAGTGCAGGTCTCCTTCTCGTCACACAGTGAACTCCACGTCGGTCAGGCAGTTTCCATAACCGTCGGTGCGAATGCCTACTTCAGTCCGTATGCCGAAGTGAACATCGTCGAGTGCGCGGATCCCGGTGGACTGGTATCCAATTTGCCCATCGACAGCACCACATGCGACGGGAACACCGCACAGGGACCCTCGATTCTGGTCAACAAGGACGGAAGCTTCTCCGAACCCAATTATCCGGTCTATGCGCTGCCCGACCTGGCGATCGGCGATTCAACCGACAGTAAGCCTGTTTGCGATCTGACGAACTATTGCGTGCTCTACGTGGGCCAGAACACCAACGACTTCTCCGCTCCCAAGGTGTTCTCGGTCCCGTTCCTCGTCATCCCGGGTGCCGGGGCGCCCACCGCGACTCAGGTGGCTGGCCCGTCCAGCGATTCCAGTTCCGCGGGAACATCACCACCGTCGTCGACGGCCACCTCGGCGCCGTCCACGGCCACTTTGGCCAGCACCGCTCTGGGTGATCCGCCTGCCGCCGCTCCGGGTAGCTTGGCTGACACAGGGGCGGGTGGGACGATGTGGCTGGCGGCGTTGGCTCTCGCGCTTCTGCTCACGGGTGGGCTGGGTCGACGGCTCGCACTGCGGAGGAGCCGATGACCACGCTGGCGCCTGAGACCAGAACGTCGCCGGTTCAATATCAGGACGTCCCGATCGACTTGATCAGGAAACCGGTCGGGGCCGACCGCGTGTTCAACGGAGTGCTGGCGGGCGCCAGCGCCCTCGTGCTCCTGCTGTTAGCCGCCGCGGTGGCCTTCCTCTGCAAGTACGGGTTCACGGCCTTCCGGGCGGCCGGACTGGGTCTGGTCACCGACCCGACCTGGTCTCCCGACTCCCACCATTTCGGCATGTTGTCGCTTCTGATGGGGACGATTGCGATTGCGCTCATCGCTGTCGCCCTCGCCACGCCCATCTCTCTGTCCTTGGCGTTGATGATCAACGAGTACGCGCCACGAGTGCTCAAGCCGTGGCTCACTGGTGTCGTCGACATGCTGGCCACGGTTCCGAGCATCGTGTACGGCTTCTGGGGGCTGCTGTTGATCTCGAATCTCCAGGCGGCACCGGCCCGGTGGCTCGTCGCGCACGCCAGCTTCGTGCCGATCTTCCGGACGGTTAGTCCGAATCAGTACGTGAAGTCGATCTTCGCCTGTGGGTTGATCTGCTGCGTCACACTGATTCCTATTATCACATCGGTCAGCCGCGAGGTGATGGCGCAAACGCCACGTGATGTCTGCGAAGCAGCACTGGGACTCGGTGCCACCCGCTGGGGCATGGTGACTGACGTCATCTTCCCCTTCTCGCGTAATGGCATTCTGGGCGCGATCCTCTTGGGAGTCGGCAGGGGACTCGGGGAAACCATGATCGTGGTGCTTGTCCTCTCGCAGGGGAATCACCTCACCACGGCGCTGATGGGACCGGGCGGCCTTGGATCGATCGCGGCCGAGATCACAGAGAACTTCGTCGCCTCCTCGGTCATAACGAAGAGCGCGCTCATCCTGCTCGGCTTGGTCCTGTTTATGACCACCTTGATAATCAACATCATCGCTCGGTTGGTCGTCGAACGATCGAACAACGGTTCGCTATGACGCAGACGATTGAACCCTCCACCTTGTCGGTACCACCGGGGCCCGAGCCATCCGATAGGCCACGGCGCCCTCGTGCGCTGCCTCAGTCCACACTGGTCGAAGCGAGTGGATCGGCCATAGCTGCGGTGGCCTTGGTGTGGCTCTGCTTCACGGTGGCAGGTATCACAGGTCCTCTCGGTTTTGCCATCTGCGTGATCTGCGCCTTCTTGTTGATTTACGGAGTCATCTGTTGGCAGCAGTACGGCGTACTGGCAACAAAGGATCGCCTGGCCACTCTCGCAATCTGGACGGGTGCCCTCGTCGCGTTTATCCCACTTGTCGCGGTCATCGCCTACGTCATCTTCAAAGGCGCGGCGGTGGTGTTCGCCCACTTTCCGCACTTCTTTCTTGCCGACATGACAGACCTCACGGCGACATCGCCCGTCACCGCCGTCGGGGCCGGGGCCGCCATTGTAGGAACGATAGAGCAAGTGGGGCTGGCCACCCTCTTCACCGTACCGTTGGGCATTCTCACGGCTACCTACTTGGTGAACAACCGAAACACCTTCGCCAAGATGGTCAGCAACGTCGTCGATGCCATGACCGGTTCACCGGCCATTATCGCAGGGCTCTTCATCTATCTCCTTTGGGTCGTGCCGCAGAAGGAGGCGGGCCAGACCGGGTTCGCCGCTGCGCTGGCGCTCTCGGTCATGATGTTGCCGATCGTCACCCGGGCCTCGCAGGAAGTCATCTCCATCGTCCCGGGCTCCCTGACGGAGGCGTCTCTTGCGCTGGGTGCGCCCATGTGGCGATCGACGCTCAGAGTCTTGCTCCCGACGGCACGCGTGGGATTGATCACCGCAATGATCCTCGGCATCGCCCGCGTTGCCGGCGAGACGGCGCCCGTACTCTTCACCGCAGGCGGGAACCCCAGTTACAACTGGAACCCCTTTAGCGGGAAGCAGGATGACCTGCCGTTGCGTGTATACGAACTGATCTTCCAACCCGGTGTCAACACGACCAGAGACGCCTGGGGCGTCGCATTTGTGCTGGTCCTGGTGGTGCTGACCCTGTTCATTTTGGCGCGCCTCATCGGGGCGAAGAAGCCCGGCCCTAGCGGCTTCACGGTTCCGTGGCGCAGCCGTCGTGAGTTCGAGGAAGAAGAGGCCCCAGCATGAGCAAGACCACTCAGAGGACCACAGCCACCGCGTGGCGCAGCAGAGTCCGCACACCGAGCAAGATGAAGGAGTCGCCGAGCATGCGCAATGTCGATCGCACGACCTGGACCGACCGGCTCTGGAGGTTCCCGAAATGGCGCCGGCGTGTCGTCGGAATTGCGCTGCTCTCGGTCTTGCCCGTGGCGGCCACCGCACCCTCGGCCGGGGCGGCGGCGACGACGACGCCTTCGACTGGAACGGGGACCACCACCACCACCACCACTTCGACTGAGGCAGGGACTACGACCACGGCCGGGACGGGGACCACCACGACGACCTCGACCGGGACGGGGACCACGACCTCGACCGGGACGGGGAGTACGGCCACCTCGGCCAGCGCAGGGACTACGACCTCGGCCGGGACAGGGACCAAGGCCCCCTCGACCGGCAAAGGGACGTCGTCGACGAGCTCGGATACCGAGCGCTCGGGGCTCGAACGCGCGAACACAACCCCGGCACCCATCAGCGGTACGGGGTCGTCCTTCGCCTCGCCGGCTATCGAGACGTGGGTCAATGCCGTCCACGGGTCGCCCTACAACCTGTCGCTCAGCTGGTCCCCGTCCAACTCAGGCACCGGGCGATACGAGTTCACCAACCAAACCACCGATTTTGCCGTCAGCGACATCGGGTACGTCGGGAACACCGACACCACACCGCCCAGCTTTCCGTTCAACTTCATCCCCATCACCGCTGGTGGCATTGCCTTCATGTACAACGTTCCGGGCCTGACCAAGCAGCTGCAGCTCAGCAGCTACTCGGCTTGCGGCCTCCTCACCGGGGGCATCACGAGCTGGAACAATGCGGCCATCGCCGCCGACAATCCTGGCGTGAGCCTGCCCAACATTCCTGTGGTGCCCGTAACGGAGAGCGACTCGGCCGGAACGAACTTCGTGCTCGAAGAATGGTGCATGGACGAGCAGCCACAGCTGTGGGCCGCTTTCGCACAAGCGCAGAACTCTCAGGCGGGGGGACCCACCGACGGCGTGGCCATCTCCGCGACCTCTCCCAACTCCAATTGGCCCGGCATCAAAGGGGGGCTGGACGACCAGTCCACCACGGCGGTGGCCAGCGACGTCGCCAATAACGCCGGAGGGATCGGGGCCGTTCAGGTGAAGTACGCCGAGGAGGAGTCTGGGTTTGGTGGGACCGATCCGACCAAGAACGTGGCGTTGGTGAAGAACGCAAGCGGTGACTACACCGCACCGACACCGGTGGGGGTGGCTTCCGCCTTGGCGTATGCCACACAGTTGCCTAACGGCACGCATCAACTCAATTTCAATGGCGCCGGTCCCCACGTCTACAACCCCTCGACGTACAGCTACCTTCTGACCCCGACAACTGGGTGGGCGGCTTCCAAGGGCGACACCATGAGCCAGTTCGTCAATTACGTTCTCACACTGGGCCAACAAACGGCGCCGTCGTTCGGATATGCGAGCTTGGGTCTTTCACTCGAGCAGTACGGGGTCAACGCGGTCCAGAAAAACGTACCGGGGGCGGTCCCGCCGACTGCGGCAGAATCGCAGGCCTACTCCTGTGGCGACCTGACGCCCACCGAAGTACAGGCCGGGCAGACCACGCCCACCTGTGGAATCGTGAACGCGACAGCGCCCCCACCAGGGGCTAGCGCCGGCACGTCGACCGGGGCCCCTGTCACACCGACCACCAAGACCACTTCGGCGGCGGCGGCCGCCGCCGCGGCGGGGAGCCACGCCACGACCAGCGGCGAGCTGGCATCGTCGAGCGGCGGCAGCGGCGGCGTCGATCCCGGTGTGGCCCTCACGGGTGTCTCCACCATGGCGGGTACCGGGATCAACGCGATCCCGTTCACCGTTCTGGGCGTGTTCCTCTTCCTGATCGGGTTCGTCGGCCGGCGGTTCTTCCTCAGGCGGCGACGAGTTGGCGCGACCCCATCATGAAGCTCACTGCTCCGCGACGCGGCATTCCTGCCGTACTCGCCGCCGTACTCGGCACGGTCATCTGGGCCGTACCAATTACTGATGGTGCGGGTGCCTCGACCACGGCGGGGACCCTCTCCGCTGAGGGAGGCGACGCCATGACGCCCGTCATTGACACGCTGTTACAAGACGACACGGCAGGCCTTCAACCGGACATCGGCTCGTACACCAACGTCGATCTCGACCAGGGGATCGCAGACTTTGTCGGTACTGCTCCGGGCACCTTCGCCACAGACTTCGCGGTGAGCGAACGCCCCCTGACATCAGCAGAGGCAGCCACTGCTGCGCAAAATGGGCGGTCGTTCGCCTACGTGCCCTTCGCCGCGACCCCGGTTGCGTTAGTGACTCTGGTTCCAAACCAGACCTATCAGGGAACCTCCGTGATCACTTCCTCGCAATTCTGCCAGCACATCCCTCTCGACCTCAGTCAGCTAGATGGCCTCTTCGGGGCGGTAACTCCGCCGTACTTGAATTGGGCTGACAGCAGAATCAATTGCACGACGAATCCGAGCACCCAAGGGCAGGCCGAACCGATCAGTCGGTGGGGCAACTTGGACCCGACGATGGAGAACTATGCGTTGATGTCCTTGCTCGACAGCACTCCCACCTCGCAGGCGGCGTTCGCAGCGGGCCTCACGGCGGCGCAGCAGGGTGGGCAGTCCTCGACGAGTGATCCCACGCCGAGTGAGGGCTGGCCGTATGACGAGACAGCGGTGCCCGGGGGTGATCAGTTCGTGCTGGGGAAGATGCTCGCCCTCGATCCGCGAACTGCTGCGCCCAGCAACGACGCGGCATCCATCGCTCTGGGCGCGATTCTTCCAGTGTCGAATACATGGACGGGCTCCCCCTTGGGGGTTACATGGGATCTCCCCACCGCGGCCGTACAGAACGCAGCGGGGGAGTACGTCGCGCCGTCCGCGGCATCGGCCGAGGCAGCAGAAGGAGATGCAACCTTCACGACGACCTCGGATCCCACCACGAGCAATATGGTCACGTTCAACCCCAGCTCGACCGACACCGCCGCCTACAACAACTATTTGATGCTGCAGAGCTACCTGGTCGTGCCGACCAATGGCCTTTCGGCCGACAAGGCCCAGGCCTTGGCCCAATTCATCCGATTTGCGGTGGGGGCCAAGGGCCAAGCGGTCATCGCGGGGCTCGGAGCGGCTCCGGCCACCACGGCCATGGTGACGGCCGACCTCGCCGTGGCGCAGGAACTCGATGCCGAGGCAGCCTCGGCCCCTTCCACGACGACGTCCTCGTCGTCCACCACGACCACTACGTCGGCCACCTCCACCTCCACCACGGTGCCTGGTGGGTCGGCTTCCGGTTCGGCTGGTAATTCTGGTAGCTCAGCAGGCTCCTCAATTGTCTCGGACCCTTCGACGTCAGGTGGGGATGGAGCGCTGGCCGTGACGGGAGGCAATCCGCTGCCGCTCGCCGGCCTGGGCCTCGCCTTCCTCGGCTGTGGTGAACTGGGGCGGCAGTTCCTGCGGCGACGACGAAAGGCCAGGACATGACGGTACCGAGCCGCGTGCAGGGACGGCGATTCTTCGACGATCTGACGATGCCGGGGAGGTCCAGTTTCGACTGGGCCATCCTCTTTGCGACCATCGCGCTCGTCTTTCCCGTCTCGTGTGTGATTGGAGTGGTCTTTGCGGAACGCAGTCGCCGTAAGGGCTACGTACGATGGAAGGCCGCCATGGCCGTCACACTCTGGTGCGGCTTCCTCGGAGTCCTGTTGAGGGGATTCCTGCATATCGGAGTGTTCCCATGACCGCGATTGGTCAGCGGTACCCTGCGACCGGCCCCGCCCAACCCGGTCTCGACCTCTTGACGGCCGGACCCGCGCACCTTCAGGCAACGAACGTGAGCGCCTGGTTCGGGAGCAACAAGGTTCTTGAGCGCGTGAGCCTCGAAATGGAGCCGCGCAAGGTCACCGCGTTGATCGGACCCTCGGGCTGTGGGAAGTCCACCTTCCTCAGGATTCTCAACCGGATGCACGAGTTGATCCCGATTGCAGCGCTCTCGGGTTCGGTCCGGCTCGACGGCACGGACATCTATTCACCGGCGGTACCTGTGACGCAGACCCGCGGCCGGATCGGCATGGTGTTCCAGCGCCCCAACCCGTTCCCGTCCATGACGATCGCGCAGAACGTGCTGTCCGGTCTCCGCTTGTCCGGAATGAAGGTCGCGAATCCCGATGCACTGGTTCGGGCATGTCTCGAACGAGCCGGTCTGTGGAAGGAGGCCCGCAATCGTCTGAACGAGTCGGGTGCGGCCCTCTCGGGCGGTCAGCTGCAGCGGCTCTGTATCGCTCGCTCACTGGCGGTACGTCCGAGAGTGCTCCTCATGGACGAGCCCTGCTCGGCACTGGACCCGATCTCGACGAGCGTCATCGAGAACACGATCAGGGAACTGAGCGACGACATCACCATCGTCATCGTGACCCACAACATGCAACAGGCGGCCCGGGTCTCGCACAACTGCGCACTCTTCCTGGTGGACGGGGAGGGTCAGCCGGGACACATCGTGGAAGCTGGTCCGACCGAACAGGTCTTCAACGACCCCATCGACCCGCGCACCGCGGACTACGTGCACGGAAGGTTCGGATAATGATGGTGACCGAGGTCGTGACGACCATTGCCGCCCAGCCCCGAGAGCTTCAGTCGGGTGCGGTGAAGCTGCGCGACCGAGCGAGGCTCCTCTGGGTCGACGCACAGCCGAAGACCCGGACGGCGGTCCAGATGGGCGCCCTGCTGGCCGTGGTCTTCATCGCCTACAGCTATTCCCTCACTACGCTTTTGCAATTGGGCGACCTCAACACGCCGTTGGCCTACGTGAGCCTCGTACCGCTGATCGCCCTGATTCTGGCCGCGGTCAACAGCCGCCCGAAACCCGCCGAGCCGTCCATTCACGACCGTCAGACCGACTACATCATCGGCGTGCCGCTGATGACCGCGGCGCTCTGGGTCAATCTCTTCCTGCCCAACAAGTTGTCCGCCATGTTCTGGGTGTGGCGGATCGATCTCCTGAGCCTGCCCTTCTTCGTGGCAGGTGCCGTGGCTGTCATCTTTGGCGTTCGAGTCCTCTGGCGGCAGAAGATTGCGGTGGCGTTCCTCTTCTTGGCCTGGCCCTATCCGTATACCTCGGTGTTGCTCGGAGTCCTCAATGCCTTCACGACTGCGACCCTGTTCGCCGTGAACAAGGTCCTGCGCGTCGTCCACGTGGCCACGCCGATCGGCAGCGCGGATAACGCCGTCTTCACGGTCGTCCATCACGGCCATCCCTTCAACCTGAGTGTGATCTCGGCCTGTTCCGGCGTGAACAGTGTCGTGGGATTCCTCTTGGTCGGCGTTGCCTTCGCCGCAGTCATCCGCGGGCCACTGATGCTCAAGGTGACCTGGTTGGTGGCGGGGATGCTCCTGTTGTGGGTGTTCAACCTGGGCCGACTCATCCTCGTCTTCTGGGCCGGCCGGCAATACGGGGAGCATTTCGCCATTGGCGTGCTGCACCCGTTCATCGGCCTCCTCCTATTTGCCCTCGGGGTCGGCATCATGCTGCTGTGCATGCGGCCTCTTGGGCTACGGATCGAGGGGATCGACCGGCGATCGCTGGCGGCCGCCGTGGCGGCCGCGCCGGTGCCCCAAGATGCCGGCGGCAGGAGCCGGAAGCACATGCCCGTCCCTAGGATTTATGTCGCCGTGTTGCTCGTCCTGGTTTTTGGGATCATCATCGGGTTCGGCGACGACGGCTTGCAGTCGTACAACCTCGTCGCGGACGTGTCGGGGTCGCCCAAGGTGATCTCGTACATCGACCAGCCCGTCACACCGCTTGGATGGACCAGTCACTATGAAGCCACGTTCGGCTGGGCGGCACCGCTCTTCGGCGAGGGCTCGATCTGGAATCGCTACGAGCTGTACCCCAGTGTCGGGAGTGATCTGCCAGCCCGCGTCCCGCTCGTCGCCGATGTGATCGACAGTCCCGACCTGTCCACCTTCGAGGCCTTCGGCGTCGAGCAGTGTTACCAGTTCCACGGCTACTCCCTTACTGGCGTGTCCCAGGTCAGCCTGACGGGGGGGATCACCGGCCAAGCCATGTCGTACACCTCGCAGCAGTACGGGAGCTGGTCCATCGTGTACTGGATTCTTCCGGTCAAGAGCGGCTCCAGCACCGTTTACGAACGGGTCGTGCTCTATGTGCAGAACATGCACGGACTCATCGCGCAGACCACGGGCGTAACACAGGCGGCAATGCAATCGGGTTCGGGCAATTCCCAGCAGTTCGTGGAGACCCAGAACCGGAACTTCCTGGTGGCGTTCGCCCGGGAGATGATCACGGCCCAGGCGGACACGAGCGCCCCGGTGCTGGCCAAACAGGCTTCGGCGTAGACCCACTTGTCGGCTATGAGCAATTCTGTAGCCGTGGTTACTTCCGGTGACGCCGCGCCTGACGCCGTTCAGGCCTTCCGAGATCGCCAGGATTGGCCCGGAATCCACGCCTGGGCCCTGTGCCGCGAGTTCGTCGAGCAGATCGTCGGAGAGGCTCAGGCGGCGCACACAAGCAGGAATCCCGGCTCGCCGCCTCCCGAGGTCGATTGGGAGCCCATTTGGCTGGCCGGGAGCGGCGCCGCATCGAAGGAGGCGGCCATCGGGCGAGTCGTCCGGTCGGCGTCGGAGGTGGCTGCTCGAATCGCCCGGCCCACGTTGGAAGCGCCTGGAGCCGGCGCCGCTGGGATCGGACCACCTTCCACGGCTGGTGACCGGTATCCGGCCCAAGAGCCGGTCACGGTCTTCGTAAGGCCCGAGGCCGCGGCTGCCGCGCCGGCCGCGGTGGTGGAGCCTGTGACGGCCCCGGTCCAGCCTGAGACCCCGGAGCCCCCTGTCGCGAACGGGGTTGGCGCATTCGCTCAGTCGGCGGTGGACCAGTCCGCGCCGGCGCAGCCGCACGCGGAGTTTGCCGACGAGCCCCTCAAGGCTCTCGTGGAGCCCGTGGCGGTGCCGGAACCGATCAGAGGGGCGGTGCCCCAGGCGACGGTCATGGCGACGGGGGTCATGGCCCCGGTTACCCCGTGGGAGACCAAGGTGGGGGCTCCACACGAGGCACCACCCGTCTCCCAGGTAGACAAAGCATCCCGTCGGCGAGCAGGCTGGGTCACCACCTTCACCTGGATCGAAACTCTGGGCGTGGTCATCCTCCTCTTCGTGGCCTGGCAGCTGTGGGGTACCGCCATCGCCCAGCACCGCGCCCAGGACCAGCTCCACGCGGAGTTCAATGCGAAGCTCCGTGCAGACCACGTGGCCAAGGCCGGCAAGGGTGGACCCGTCCTGGTGGCGGCCGCGACCAGGCTTCCCTCCCCGCCCGACGGGTCGGTCGTCGCGCACCTGCAGATTCCAGCCATCTCGGTGGACCAGTACGTGGTGGAGGGCACCACGGAAAACGACCTCTCCATAGGCCCGGGCCACTACGTGGGCACCGCCCAGCCGGGGCAGGCTGGAAACGTGGCCATCGCAGGACACCGGACTACCCACGGTGCCCCTTTCAATCGCTTGGGCCAGCTGGTCAAAGGTGACCAGATCATCCTGACCACTACCTCGGGCGAGAGCTTTACCTACGTTGTGGCGGGCACGCCGCAAGCGGTCTCGCCCGGCGATGTCTCCGTGCTCAATTACTTCGGGGACAATCGGATCACGTTGACCACCTGCAATCCGGAGTTCTCCTCGACGCAACGATTGGTCGCCGTGGGCCTTCTCAAGCTGCCGTCGACCGTAGCGCCTGCGCCTCCGGTCAGGGATATCACCTACCACATCACCAATCCCGCGACCGCGAGCTGGGATTGGTCGCTGCTGCCGGCGGCGCTGATCGAGATCTGCCTGCTGGTGCTCCTCGGTCTTTGCTACGGGCAGATGGGACGCTGGTTCGGGCGGGCGGGCAAGTGGTTCATTCTCGTACCACTGTGGGCGGCCGGCCTCTATCTGCTCTTCGGGACCCTGACTTCGTTCCTGCCCTCGTCCGTTTGAGCGGCCCGCGAACGCGGCGCCGCGGGGTCATGCGGAGGGTGTCGATGCCAGAACGCTGCTGAGCGAGTTGTCAGCCGGACCGGTGTTGTAGCTGCACGGTCCCAGTGGATCGGTGATCCAGTCCCACACCAGGAAGGCGCTGTCGCCTGCCGCGAATTGGGCGGTCATCTTGGCCGTCATGTCGCTGGCACGCTGGGCCAGGCTCTCACAGCCACTCTGGTCGATACCGGCTTCGATACCGACCTCACCGGTAATGATGGGCTTGTCGAGGGCCTTGGCCTGGGCGAATCGCACCGCCAACCCGTTCCACTGGTCCCCACCCATCGGGGCCGACCCGTAGTAGTCATGGACGCTGAGCACGTCGATGCCCGGGGACGCTCCCACGCTCTGGTAATCGCTCCCGGAAGTCCCGCAATTGCCGCTGCCAATCAAGCCGGCCTCAACGAGGTGGGTGGGGTCGAGCGTGTCGATCTGCCCTCCCACCACATTGAAGAAGTACTCCAGTGCGCTGGCAGCAGCCGTCTCGTCTGGGCAGGTCTCGTTGCCCCAGCAGTTGGTCGGATCGTCCGCCGCTGGGCACGTGGAAGCCTCGGCCTCGCTCATGGGCTCCCACATGCCAAGTGCGGGCGAGTCGGCGTATCGGCTCACGAGGGCGTTCATGTAGTCCCAGTAGGAAAGCGGGTCGAGGCCGAGCCCGTTAGAGTTGGTCGGGGAGTTGTACACGTCCTGGAATCCGCCTGAGTACCAGGCCAGGTCCTGCCAGTGTTCACCGTCGCAAGTGGCCCCCTGGTTGCCGATCACTGGGATCAGGTAGACGTGGTACTTGGCCGCCGCGTAGAACACATTGTCAAGGGGCTGCCAGTCAATCTGGCCCGTGTGGACGTTTGTCGCAAAACCCCCCTGTTCAGCTCCGAAGCGCACGAGGGAATTGGGGCGGAGCGAGGAGAAGAATGCGTCGATCTGCGCCGAGGTTTCCTCGGTGCCGCAGCCGCCGTTGGTGCCGTAGTCCGTCGCCAGCTCGTAGGCGTTGTAGCCGGTGAAGATGGTTGGCACGCCGCCGATCTCGAGGCTCTGACCGCTGGCGGTGATGGGCAACTGCCCGGTCGGGATGTAGGTGAAGCGGTCGGATCTGGTCGCCTCCGACGTGCCGGCGGGGGTCACCACCTCGACGTCGACGGTCCCGGCCCCGACGGGAGCCACGGCAGTGATGGTGGTGGGCGAGTTGACGCTGAAGCTCGACGAGGCGTTGGAACCGAAGTCGACCGCCGTTGCTCCCGTGAAGTCCGTCCCCGTGATCTCGATGGTGGCGCCACCCCCGGCCGTCCCGCTAGACGGACTGAGGGCGTTGATCGACACCGGATCGGCAACAGTCCCGCCTCCGCCCGAGTCGGGTCCCTCGGGCGTGCTTGCGGTCGTCGACGCAGGGGCAGCGGCCAAGGCCACCGCAGCCGAGGGTTCCGGAGCGTCCACCTGACCATCGGCGGGTGAGCCATAGTTCACCGCGTCGCCGAACGGATGGACCGCACCGTCGGCGGTGAGCACCCAGTAGCCACCCGACGGCGTCGCCGCGAGCGCGGTTGCGGGAGCCGCTGATCCCTTCACCGACCCGTAGCTGACGGCGTCGCCGAACGCGTAGACCGTGCCGTCCTGGCCGAGCAACCAGTAGCCCTTGTTGTCCGGTGTCGGTGCCATGTAGACGATGGGTGAGCTCGGCGGGCTTCCTCCCAGCGAACCCTCGAACGAAGCGTCACCGAACGCAAAGATCCCTCCGTCGGACGCCACCATCCAGTAACCGATCCCGTCGTGGGTCGGGATCATGCCCACGATCGGCTTGTTGAGGTGCTGTGCGCCCATGGAGCCCTCGAACGGTGCGTCACCGAACGCGAAGATCCCGCCATCGGACGCCACC
>DATNLP010000545.1:0-3496 GCA_035602795.1 Acidimicrobiales bacterium
CCGCCGCATCCTCGACGTCGACCTGGTGGGGACCGAGCGGCTGCTGCGTGCGTTCGAAGAGCTAGTGCAGCCGGGCTCGGCGGCGGTGTGCTTCTCGTCGCTGGCGGCCTACCAGATCGCCCCCTTCGCCCAACCGGCGCACGACGCGCTGCTCGACGACCCGCTGGCCCCCGACTTCCTCGACCGCATGGTGGCAGTGACCGACGACAGCGGCTTCGCGTACTCGCTGGCCAAGCGCGGTGTGGTGCGCGCCTGCGCCCGGGCCTCCGTGCGCTGGGGCGCCCGAGGCGGGCGGGTGAACTCGCTGGCCCCCGGGCTCATCGACACGCCCATGGGCCGCCAGGAGCTCGAGCAGCAGCCGGCTATGCAATCGATGCTCGAGAGTGTTCCGTTGGCGCGGCTCGGGGAGGCGGACGAAGTGGCGGCCGTGGCGGCCTTCCTCCTGTCGGACGACGCGTCATACGTCTCGGGCGTCGACTTGCTGGTCGACGGCGCGATTGTGCCGGGGATGGCGCAGGCTTCTGCACCAGGCGCGGCCTAAGCGAGGCGCCGGTGCCGGCGCAGGTTTCGGCTCTCGTCGGCGCGTGCGGTATCGCTGACTGCTGTTAGGCGACGACGCCCGCCACCTTGAGCTCGAGCATCTCGTCGGTGCTGCAGCCGATGCTGGCCAGGATCTCCTCGCAGTGCTCGTTGAACTCCGGACCCCTCTTGGGCGGTGCCGGACTACCCTCGAATTGCACCGGCGTCGTCACGAGCGTGAACGGCGTGCCGTCAGGCGTCACTGCTTCGCCAAGGTAGCCATTCGCCTCCACTTGGGGATCGGCCGTCACCTCCAACGTGTCCTGTGCCACCGCCCACTGGCCGTCGAAGGAGTCGAGGCGCTCCTTCCATTCGTTCAGCGGTGCCCCCCGGAACACCTCCGTGAGTATCTGACGCGCCTCGCCGGCGTGCGCTGAGAGGGCCTCGTGCGAGGAGAAGCGCTCGTCGGCCAGCAGATCCTCGCGGCCGATGGCACGGCACGCACCGGGCCAGTACTTGAAGCCCTGCAGACACGAGAAGGCCAGGAACTTCTCGTCCTGGGTCCGGTAGGTGCCGACGAGCGGGTTGGCCGGTCCGGCACCCCCACCACGGCTCGGGCCAGGACGCCATGGGAAGTTCAGTTGGAGCGAAAGCGCGATGGCCGGGCTCATGGCCCACATGCCGACGCCCAGCAAGGACACGTCCACCGATAGGGCCTCGCCCGTCCGTTCGCGGTGGAACAGCGCGCCCAGGATCCCACCGGCGATGGTCATGCCCCCGATGGAGTCCCCGTAGCCCGGACCGGGCTGACCGGCCAGGTAGTCGACGTCGGTCGGAGTCGTCCCCATGGCACTGGATGCTCGGCACCAGTAGCTCAAGAAGTCGTAGCCACCCTTGTCGGCGTCTGGCCCGCGTTCGCCGGCGCCCGTCCCGGCCACATAGACGATGTTCGGGTTGTGGGCCCGGATGTCCTCGAGCTCGATGCGAAGCTTCTTCCGGACTGCGGGCAGTTTGTTGGTCAGGAACACGTCGCTCGTGGCGGCGAGCCGGTAGATCAGGTCGAGACCTTCTTCGGTGCTCACGTCAATGCCGATGCTCTTCTTGCCGCGGTTGGAGTGTTCGAGCAAAACGTGCACGGCACCCATGGACGGCATGACGCCGCTTGAAGCCAGTCCCCGCATGGCGTCGCCGCGCTCGGGATGCTCGATCTTGATCACCTCAGCGCCCCAGTCCGCCAGGATGGCCGATGCGGCCGGCACGAAGGTGTGCTCGGCCACCTCGAGAATGCGAACACCTTCCATGATGTCTGCCAACGTGAGTCCTCCCATTCGTCCCTGCCCAGGCCCGGTGTGATCTCACGCAGCTTCGCTGACGCACTGCTGGCGCGCCAAACCAGAGTGCAGGTCGAGTTCCAACTCGTCCTCGGCCTTGCTCCGCGCTCCGGTTTCACACGCCTGGACGGGCACCGCGCCAGGGTCAATACTACGCCCAACAGAGTGTCCTGAATTGGGAGGCAACGATGACGGATCTGCACACGCCGACTGACAAGGGAGGGTGCCCCTACCCCGTCCGCGAGTTCAACAACGCCACGACCGGTCCCGTGCTTTCGCACGCAGAGGAGATCGACGCGTTGCGCCAGGAGCACCCCTTCATGCGCAGCACGTACGCGACCGGATTCTGGGTGATGACGGGAGCCGAGGTGATCCGAGATGCACTCCAGCACCCCGACACGTTCTCGAGCACGGTCGTGACCGTGCTGGACAGTGACCCGCCGTACAAGTGGATCCCCGAGATGCTCGATCCTCCCGAACACACCGTGTGGCGCCAGCTGCTCGCCCCACATTTCGCGCCGAAGGCAATGGGGCAACTGGAGAACAAGGTGCGGGGACGCTGCAAGGAGGTCATCGCGGAATTTGCAGGAAGGGGGCAGTGTGACTTCCTGCGCGACTTCGCCTGGCGGTACCCGACGACGATCTTCATGGAGCTGATGGGGCTCCCACTCGAGGGTCTCGACCAATTTCTGGACTGGGAGCACAAGATCCTGCATCCCGCGGCCGGCGACGATCCTCAGCAGTCGCAGGCCTTCGAGGCGATGTTGTTGGTCATGGGGTACTTCACCGAGCTCATAGAAGAGAAGCGGGCGCACCCATCCGACGACCTGCTCTCCAGCTCGCTGGACTGGATGATCGACGGGAAGCCCATTCCGCTCGACGACCTTCTTTCGTGGTGCCTCCTCATGTTCATGGCGGGGCTCGACACGGTATCGATCCAGCTCAGCTATGCGTTCTGGCACCTGGCCGGCCATCCGGACGACCAGTCCCGGGTCGCCGGGAACCCTTCGCTGATCCCGTCTGCGGTGGAGGAGTTCCTCCGCTGTTTCGCCTTCGTCGCACCTTCACGCAAGGTGATGCAGGATCTGGATTTCCACGGTTGCCCGCTCAAGAAGGGCGACATGGTCCTCATGCCACTGAGTGGCGCCACCCGTGATCCGGCCCGGTTCGAGGACGCGGCCACGGTTCAGATCGATCGATCTGAGAACAATCACATCGCCTTCGGCTCCGGTCCGCATCGATGTCTCGGTTCGAATCTGGCCCGGCGTGAGTTACGCATCGCGCTCGAGGAATGGCATCGCGCCATCCCCGACTATCGGCTTACCGAGGGGGTGGAGGTGACCGAGCACGGCGGAGGCCTCTACGGCATAGACCGCCTCGAGCTCAGCTGGAACGTGTGACCCGGTCTCACTCGCTGCCAGGGAGGTCGGGACGAACACTGGCATGAACACCTCTCCGTGCTGCTCGAACTTCATCTGCACGCGCCTGCCGATGTGGACTTCCTCGGGCAAGCAGTCCACCACGTTGGTCGTGAACCGCAATCCCTCCTGCTCCACCAGATCAACGATCGAGATGCCGCATCCACGTCAACTCGTCATTCATTGCGACCTCCCCATCTGACAGCGCTGTCGGAATTTTGGCAGCCG
>DATNLP010000562.1:0-4576 GCA_035602795.1 Acidimicrobiales bacterium
GGTGGCGGCGGCCGACGTCGTGGTGGCGGCCGACGGCATCCACAGCGCGGCGCGCCGGCAGCGCTACCCCGACGAGGGCCCGCCGCGCTGGAACGGGGCCTTGTTGTGGCGCGGCATCGCCGAGATCGACCCGGTGCTCGACGGCCGCACCATGATTTGGGCCGGCCACCCGGACCAGAAGTTCGTCGGGTATCCCATCGCCGACCTGCAGGACGGGCGGCAGGCCTTCAACTTCGTGGCGGAGCTGCGACGGCCCGACTCCGATCTGGCCGGGTCCGAGGACTGGAACCGCCTTGGATCACTGGACGACTTCCTCCCACAATTCGACGAGTGGGACTTCGGCTGGCTCGACGTGCCGGCCATCATCCGCGCCGCGCCCGAGACCTATCTCTTCCCGATGGTGGATCGCGACCCGGTGGCGCGCTGGACCTTCGGTCGTTCCACGCTGCTGGGCGACGCCGCCCACCCGATGTATCCCATCGGCTCCAACGGCGCCTCCCAGGCGATTTTGGACGCCCGGGTGCTGGCCGGCTGCGTCCGCCGCCACGCCGACGACCTGGATCAGGCCCTGGCCCGCTACGAGGAGGCCCGCCGGCCGGCGACGGGTGCCATCGTCGAGGCAAACCGCTGTCTCGGGCCCGAACTGCCCATGCTGCTGGTGGAGCAGCGAGCTCCCGAAGGGTTCGCCGACATCGCCGACGTCATCACGCCCGAGGAGATCGGCGAGGTGACCGAGGGCTACCGCCGGACGGCGGGGTTCTCGCTCGCCGCGCTGCAGCGGGGGACGTCATTGTTCGACGAGCCGTATGGAGCCTGACCAGGAGGTATGGACATGAGCGACGACGACACGAAGCCCACGCCGGAGAGCCGCCGCGCCGGCGCCAAGGCTATGGACGCGCTGGCCACCCGCTTGAGCGGCCTGTCCCCCGCCACGACCGACTACACCGTGGCGCGCCACGTGCGCATCCCGATGCGCGACGGCGTCGAGCTGGCGGCGGACCTGTACCGGCCGACGTCCGACGTCATCGGGACCATCTTGGTGCGCGGGCCCTACGGACGCTCGTTGGCCCTCGCCATGTCACAAGTACGGATCTTCGCGGCGCGGGGCTACAACGCCTTCTTCGTCAGCAGCCGGGGCACGTTCGGCTCGGGCGGGGAGTTCCGGCCCATGGAGACCGAGGTCGACGACGGCCTCGACGTGGTGGCCTGGATGCGCGACCAGCCCTGGTTCACCGGCACCTTCGCCACCGTCGGCGGCTCCTATCTGGGGCACACCCAATGGGCGCTGATGACCGACCCGCCCCCCGAGCTGGCGGCGGCCATCGTGTCGATCGGGCCGCACGACTTCCACCAGCACGTCTGGGGCACCGGCGCCTTCCGGCTCGACTTCTTGGGCTGGAGCTACGGCGTCGTGCACCAGGAGGACGGCGGCGGACTCGCCGGAGCGCTGCGCACGATCACGACCGGCCGGCGAATCGGCCCGCACATGGACACGCTCCCGCTGACCGAGGCGGCGAGCACGATCCTGGGCGGGCGGGCGCCCTGGTACGCCGACTGGGTGACGCGGCCCGAGGCGACCGACCCCTTCTGGGCGCCCATGCAGCACGCCGCCGCGCTCGAGCGGGTGGAGATCCCCGTCCTCCTCATCGGCGGGTGGCAGGACCTCTTCCTGGAGCAGACCGTGCACCAATACGAGCGGCTCCGGGCCCGCGGCGTCGACGTGGCCATGACGGTCGGTGACTGGTCGCATCTGGCCGTCGGCGCCGGCGGGATGCGAGCGACGAGCCAGGAGACGCTGGGCTGGCTCGACGAGCATCTGGCCCACCGGTCCACTGGCCGGGGCCGCACCAGCCCCGTGCGCATCTTCGTGTCCGGCTCGGGCTCCGGCGGCGCCGGATGGCGCGACCTGCCCGACTGGCCGCCCAAGACGTCGGAGCACACGCTCTTCCTCCGGGCCGATCGCAGCTTGTCCGAGGACGCTCCCACCACCACGCGACCGGCTTCCACGTTCACGTTCGATCCGGCCCACCCCACGCCGACGGTCGGCGGGCCGCTGCTGGCGTTCCGCTGCTCGGTCGACGACTCGAAGTTGGCCGAGCGCAGCGACGTCCTCACCTTCACGGGCCCGGTCCTGGCCGGCGACCTGGACGTGATCGGCGCCCCGGTCATCCGGCTGACCCACGCTTCCGACAACCCGCACGCCGACCTCTTCGTGCGCATCTCGGAGGTCGACCGCAAGGGGCGCTCGCACAACATCACCGAGGGCTACGTGCGCCTCGAACCGGACCGGCCGGCGGGCGCCGACGCCGAGGCCGACGCCGAGGTCACCCTGACGTTGCGCCCCACCGCCCACCGCTTCCAGGCCGGCACCCGCCTCCGGGTCTACGTGGCCGGCGGCTGCCACCCGCAGTTCTCTCGAAACCTGGGCACAGGCGAGAACCCGGGCACCGGCGTGACCATGCGCCCGGCCCGGCACACCGTGGGCCACCATCCCGACGCCTGCTCGAGCCTGCTCCTGCCGGTGGCCGTGGCCCCAGAGCCGTAGTCTCCCGACCATGGCCCCGTCTCTCGAATTCTGGCTCTACCTGCCCCAGATGCGCCTCACCATGGACCAGATGGTCGAGCGCGCCCAGGCTGCCGAGGCCGCCGGCTTCCACGGCATGGCCGGTATGGACCACCTGGCCCCGCCCCTCGCCGAGAGCCAGGCCATGTTCGAGCCGATGGTCGCCAACACCTGGGTGGCCGGTCGCACCAGCACCCTCAACGTCGGCTCGCTCGTGCTGTGCGACTCCTTCCGCCATCCCGCCATGCTGGCCCGCGAGGCCGTCTCCCTCGACCACGCCTCGAACGGCCGCTTCGAGCTCGGCATCGGCTGGGGCTCCGTCGCGGCGGAAATGGCGACGTTCGGCCTGGGCTCCCCCGAGTCGAAGCAACGGGTCAGCAGGCTGAAGGAGTCGCTCGAGGTCATCACGGCGCTGTGGACCGGTGAGCCGGTCGACTACGAGGGCGAGCACTTCACCCTGCAGGGTGCCCAGCAGCAACCCACCCCGCTCACCCGTATCCCCATCGTCATCGGCGGCGCGGGCCGCAAGACGATGGAGCTGGTGGCGGCCCACGCCGACTGGTGGAACGTCCACATCGGCATCCTCGACCAGTTCGACGAGATGCGTCCCCGAGCCGGAACGGCCCGTTGCTCGCTGCAGGCTCAAGTGGCCTTCATTCAGCCGGGCCAGGACCGCGAGGAGGTGACGCAGACCGCCTACCGACGCTTCGGCAAGCGCATCGTGGTCGGCACCGCAGAGGAGCTGGTCGACCACTTCGGCTCCCTGGCCGAACGCGACGTCGAGCGGCTCTACGTCTGGTTCACGGACTTCGCCCCCACCAGCACAGTGTCGGCGTTCGGCGAGACGGTGATCAGCCAGTTCGCCTGATCCGGTCACGCCGGCCACGCCGCCGGCGGACACGCCGGTCAAGCCGCCGGTGGTCACCTACGCCGGCGTGAACTCCAGGTTCAACCGCGTCAGCCCCCGCAAAATGTACGTCGGCACGTACGAGAAGCGCCGGTCCCCCTCGGAGCCGTGCACCGACTCGGACAGGCGGATGTCCTTCATACGCTCGAGCAACCGCTCGATACTGATGCGCGTCTCCGCCCGGGCCAGCGGCCCGCCGGGACAGGCGTGCGGCCCCCGGCCGAAGGCCAGGTGCTCCTTGGCGTTGGCCCGATCCATGACGAACTCGTCCGGCGACGGGAAACGGCGCGGGTCGCGTCCGGCGGCCGCGTTCAGCACCATCAGGCACGACCCTGCCGGCACGTCGACCCCACCCACCTGAGTCGTCGTGCGGGCCAGCCGGAAGTCGCCCTTGACCGGGCTCTCGTAACGAAGACACTCCTCGACGAACCCGTTGATCAGCGAGTAGTCCGAGCGCAGCCGCTCCTGGATGTCGGGATACTCGGCGATGATCTGCAACGCAGCGCCCAACAGCCGCACCGTCGTCTCCTGACCGGCAGAGAACACGTTGGCCGCGACCCGGGCCACGTCTATGACCTCGGGCAGCGAACCGTCGGGGAACGTCGCCGTGGCCAGGCCGGTCAACACGTCGTCCCTGGGCTCTCTCCGCCGCTCCTCGACGTACGCCGAAATCCGGCCATACAAGAACTCCAGCGGCGAGTGCGACATCGTGTCCTCGCCGGTGCTGCCCAGCCCCTGCTCCCGATTGGGGTTGCCGCCGCCCTGGAGGTCCCGGCGGAACTCCTCGTGGTCTTCCTCGGGGATGCCCATCAAATCGGCGATCACGTAGAGCGTGAAGGGCTGGGCGAAGTCGCGGATGAACTCGCACTCGCCACGCTCGACGAACTCCTCGATCTGCCGATCGGCGTACCGCCACATGAAGTCCTCGTTCTCGCGCAGGCGCTTCGGCGTGATGAGCCGCATCAACAGGCCCCGGTGCGCCTTGTGCTTGGGCGGATCCATGGTGAGGATCTGGTCGCTGAAGGGCAGCTGCTCGCGGTACTGCTCGATCTGCTCGCTGACGTCGTCGCCCTCGAGCGGGACGGGGAACCCGGGGAACGGCCCGG
>DATNLP010000570.1:0-14959 GCA_035602795.1 Acidimicrobiales bacterium
GAACGGCACGCCCATGGCCGCGTACTCGGTGAAGCTGTGCCCGGCCCCGAGGCCGACCTCGAGGCGGCCACCGCTCAGGCGGTCGAGGCTGGCGAGCTCCTGGGCCAGGGTCACCGGGTGGTGCAGGTCGTTGTTGAGCACCAGGGTGCCGAGCCGGATGCGCGTCGTCCCGAGCGCGGCGGCGGCCAGCGTCAGGAGCGCCGAGCTCTCGCGTCCGACGTGGTCACCCACCTGGAAGACGTCGAAGCCGGCGTCCTCGGCCGCCCGCGCCGCCCGCACCAGTTCGAGCGGGTCCTCGCCGGTCGCTTGGAGGCCGAAGCGGAAGCGACGCATTAAGGGGACCCTACCGAGCGTCCCCGGGCGCGCCACCGCCCTGCTCGGGGAGCAGGACGTGGCTCTTATCGCCAAGGGCCCTCGGAGTCGTCCTTGTGGACACTCGTCGGCGGTTCTGCCTCCTGCGCCTGCGGGAGAGTGAATCGCCGTTGGGAGCTTCACACCGCGGCGGACGGGGGAACAGGGTGCTGCCATCACCATGTGGCGTGGCGGCACCACCACTGCGTGCCGCTTGGCGCGGTCGGTGTCGGTGTCGGTGTCGGCGCCGGCGCCGCGGGTGGTCGGGTGGCAGTCGGTGCCGGCTCGTCAGCGCCCGGCCGCCCGGCGCCGGCCGCGCCAGGTGCTGACGAAGAGGAACCCCGCCGCCACCAGCGGCAGGACAATGGCGCCGACCAGTCGCGGCCCGGCCAGGAGGAACGCCAGACCCACGATCGCCGCTGTGGCCAAACCGAGCTCGGGCGTGTCGCCGACGAGGAAGTCCCACCAGAAGTGACCGAAGGCGCGCACTGCCCGCAGCACGCTCACGTTGCCACCGCTTCGGGAGCGGACTTGGGCAGCTGAGCGCGCATGTAGGCGGTGAACGCGACGTAGACCACGACCCAGAAGCCCACCAGGACCGGGATGGCGAGATCGTCGCCGGGCCAGTGCACCCCGGCACCCTCGCCGACCCAGAAGACGCCGAAGCTGCTGAGCATGACGCCCACCACCGTCTTGATGGTGTTCTCGGGCACCTCGCTCAACTGGCGCGCCACGACGAGACCGACCCCGGCCACCAGCACGGCGGCGGCGGCCGCAGCGAGTGCCGCCAGGCCCAAGCGGTGCTGGGCCGCACCGAGGCTGATCACGATCAGGGCCACCTCGGTGCCCTCCAAGAAGACGCCCTTGAAGGCGACGGCGAAACCGACGCCGTCGTAGCCCCGGTGGGCGACGCCCGATCCGCGGGGCCCGCCGCCCGTTCCGCCGCCCGACCCGCCACCCGACCCGCCACCCTCTTCGCCGCCCAGCTCGGCCACCGTCTCGGCATAGATCTCGTCCTCGTCGTGCAGGGCCTTGTGCCCGCTGGCGCGCAGGATGGCCTTGCGCAGCCAGTTCAGCCCGAGCACCAACAGCAGCGCCCCGACGATCACCCGGAGCGCATCGATCGGGATGTAGCGCACCAGCGGCACGCCGACGGCGACCACCAGCACGCCCAGCACCAGCACGGCGGCGCCGGCACCGAGCAGGGCCGAACGCCACCCCCGGCTTACCCCGGCCGCCACCACGATGGTCAGGGCCTCGACCATCTCGACCAGGCTCGCTCCGAAGACGGCCAGCAGGAGGACGACGGTCGAGGAGGTGTGCATGACGTTCAGCGGCGAAATTACCGGCCCCGTGTGCCGGCTCCGGAACCCCGGTGGGGCGGCGGCGGGCGGCGGTAGTCTGCGGGGCACTGGCCAGGGAGTTCCGGGCGTTCGCCCTGTTCGCCGCCCCAGGTCCGGAGTCTCGGGTCCGGGGCGTCCAGGGTCAGAGGGAAGGCGGTTGCCATGGGTGAGAACGCAGCCACGGAGGGCGGGAGCGGAAACGGGCGCGGAAGCGGGGACGGGAGCGACCGCAACTACGTCGTGGTGTCAGCCGACACCCACGCCTCGCCCGACAGCCTCGACCACTTCCTCTCCTACGTCGACCCGGCCCACCGGGAGGCGGTGGCCGCCTTCGGCGACATGTCGTCGCTCGCCATCTCCATGTTCGGCGGCTTCGACCCCGGCGAGGTGGACGAGTCGGACCCGGTGCGCGCCACCGCGGCGCGCCGGCTGGCGGGCATGGGCGTCGACACCGACGCCGCCGCCGGCTGGCTGGCCCACTACGGCACCGACTGGGTGGTGCCGGGCGACGGCGACGGGCGCCGGCTCGCGGTCCTCGAAGAGCAGGGCATCCACGCCGAGGTGACGCTGCCGGGGCCCATCCTGGCGGGCGGGTTGTCGCCGGCCATGTATCTGGGCGCCGCCACCGACAAGGGTCTCGAGGTCGTGTGGCCCGCACTCCACGCCTACGTGCGCTGGCTGGCCGACTTCTGCAACGCCGCCCCGGGCCGGCGGGCCGGCTGCATGGCCATTGACTTCCACGACATGGACCGCGCCGTCGAGGAGGTCGTGTGGGCCCGGGAACACGGTGTCTTCGGCGGCGTGATGCTGCCCGCCATGTCGGTCACATCCAGGCTGCCCGGCTACGCCGACGACTACTACGAGCCGTTCTGGAGCGCCTGCGAGGACCAGGGCATGGTGGTGAACCTGCACACCGGCGCCTCGGGCTCGGCCACCGACACCAAGTTCCTCTACGACGCCGAACACGGCGGGATGCTCGGCCTCTACGAGGTGTTCGTCTTCACCCGCCGCCCGCTGTGGTTCCTGATCTTCGGCGGCGTGTTCGACCGCCACCCGGACCTGCGCGTCGTCGTCACCGAGAACGGCGTGCAGTGGTTGCCGTCGCTCATCCGCGACATGGAGTCGTTCTTCGATACCCACGGCGGCGCCCCGGTGCGCTCGTACCTGAAGATGCGGCCGCGGGAGTACTTCGAGAAGCACGTGTGGATGGGGGGCTCGCTCATGAAGCGCTACGAGGCCGAGATGCGCCACGAGATCGGCATCGACAAGCTCATGTGGGGTGCCGACTACCCGCACTTGGAAGGGGCGGCGCCGGTGCACCGGGACACGCTGCGCTACATCTTCGGCGGCCTGCCCGAGCCCGACCTGCGCAAGATCCTCGGCGCCAACGCCGTCGACCTGTGGGGCTTCGACGCCGACCTGCTGCAGGCCGTGGCCGACCGCGTCGGCCCGACCGTCGCCGACCTGGCCGAGCCCATCGCGCTGGCCGACATTGAGGACACCTTCAGCTGGAGCCTGGCGCGTCCCGTGCCGCTCGCCGCACACGCGTCGTCCTGAGGGCACGCCGGATCGGTGTCGCCGGACCGGTTTCGGCAGGCTGCGTCGGCGGCCCTGCATCGACAACAGTCGCATTCCGACGGGGAACGGTCGGGCTGTCATCGCGGATGGAGCCCGCGCCTATGGCACGCTCCTTCGTCAGGAGCCTACGATTCCCCCTCGAACCTCCACCCGCACCCAGGGACATCCCGTGAACGATGGCGTCGCAGGAACTTAGATGCAGGACGAGGCCTCGGACGCGGCTGCCACCACCCCACGAGCGACGGGGCCTGCATCGCCCCCGCAGCGCTCAGTCGTCTATTCCGCAGCATTCGTTCTGGGGATGGTCATAACCCTGGTCGGAGTGATTGCAGCCCTGTTCGGCTTCGGTAAGTCCTCCTCCATCGACATCGACCCGTTCGACGTGACCGTCAAGACGACCTCCGTCGGCCTCGGTGTGATGTTTCTAGGGGTGGTCATGATGGTGTTGCTCGCCAAGTTCAAACCGAAGGATGTCCAACTGTTTGCAGACGGCGCCACGGTGGTTCGAGAGCCGGATCTTCTCGAACGCCTCATGGCGTGGTTCAGTGATGGCCGGCATGCTCTCGTGACGGCCGTGATTCTGCTTGTGCTGTTAGGCATCTCTTTGGGGGTCACCCAATGAGCGAAGACACGGTGACGCTCTTTTCCGATCCTGACTTTGACTTCACGTTTCCCGACGACCTCAACAAGCTCTGGGATCCGGAAACCGGTCAGTACTTGGTGATATCTGGCCCCTCCGACGAGGATCCTGGGTATCAGGGCGTTCCGATTCCAGTTCTCAGAGTTGCCGTCCTTGACTCTGGCGTCCTTTCGGGTCATCCGACCATCCACCGGAGGCTCGAAGCTTCGGTCGATCTCGTGGGAGGTGGCCCCGAGGACCAGTTCGGACACGGGACGATCGTGGCGCTCTCGATCTTCGGCGGCATTCCGGAGTCTCGGATACGGCTGCTTTCGGTAAAGGTCGTAGACCAGAGTGGCCTCGGCAAAGAGGGCGACATTGTTCGTGGGATTGACTGGGCGATCGAACAAAAGGTCGACGTCGTCAACTTGAGTCTCGGTATCGAGAGAGCGCGTTGCCGGGGCCACTGCAAGCTGTGCAAGGCAACCAAGCGGGCCATCGACAAAGGCATCCTCGTTTTCGCAGCGGGCGGCAACACGGCCGGCGTCGTGGCGTGCCCTGCTCGCCTGGCGACTCGAGGACAGCCAGGAATTTTCGCCCGACTTGTCGTCGAGGATCAAGCGACGACCCAGGTGATCTCAGAAGGCAAGGTGCTTTCGACTGAGTCGTACCGTACGGTCTTGAAACCGGCGGTGGAAACCACGGCGGAGTTTCGGGCCGCTGGCGATCTGCTGCACGCCGATCGCCTGGAGGAAGCGCTCAGGGCCTTCACGCCGCTCATCGACAGTCAACAGCCCTACGAACGGAGCTACGCCGCATTCAACGTCGGGATAATCCGGGACCGGCTCGGTGACCCTGAAGGCGCTCAAGAGGCGTACCTCCAAGCAATCGATCTCGCGGACAGGTGGACGAAGCCCTACATCGCAAAATGCGCCTACAACTTGGGTGCGCTTCGGGAACGATTGGGTGATACCGCAGGTGCTGAGCAGGCGTACCGCATCGGCGCCGAGAGTCCCCCTGACGAAGAATGGCACCTTCAGGCGAAGTTCAAGCTGGCGCGGATGCTCTTCTTGCGACACTCGTTTGCAGAGGCGGAACAGATGGCCCAAGGCGTCGCGGAGAGTCGAAGGCCTGATCTCGCGCCCAAAGCAATGGTCTTACTTGGCCTTATCGCCGAAGACACCGGTAGACGAGACGTCGCCGAAGCGCATTACCGCACGGCACTGACCATGGGCGACCCCGATGCGGCGTCCATCGCTCAGAGAAATCTGTCTCTCCTGGAGTCCTCGTGACTGGATCACACCGCGACCCGTCTCTGCGTGTCTGCTGCGGTCGGACTCAGCGCGCCTCCGCCACCACGAGCCGGTAGCCGAGGTCCACCGACTCCTGCGCCAGGAGGTCGGCGTGTCGCCGCTGCCACGCACCGCTTCCCAGGTCGCGCTCGAGCTCGCCCACGCCCCGTGCGATCACGGCCGGGTCGGCCAGGGCCAGGCCCGAGGCGTTGGCCCGCACCGCCGGGTCGAGATACGCCTCGGGCCGGCACCAGTAGGCGCCGAGCACACCGTCCTGCATGTCGCGGGGCACGGGGAGCGTGATCACGTCCGTGGCCCCGATGGCCTCCGCAATGAGGTCGGCCCCCGGATGGCAGCGGCGGGTGTGGTCGCCCACCTCGGGCAGGTAGTCCTCGAGCAGCCAGAAGGTGCCGTGCAGGTCGAAGTCGATGGCGAGAATGACTTGGCGTCGGGCCACCCGTTGCATCTCGGCCAGGCCGGCCTTCCAGTCGTCCCAGTGGTGCACGGTGCAGACACCGAGCGCCACGTCCGCCCAGCCGGTGGGCAGAGGCAGGGCCGACGCGCTGGCCCGCACGGCCGGGGCGGCACCCGACGGCCGCTGGGCGACCATGACGCTCGACGGCTCGATGGCGACGACCGTGCGGTGGCGGTCGGCGTCGGGGTCGGGGTCGGGGTCGTTGTCGGCCGGTTCGTACGAGCCGGTGCCGGCGCCCACGTTGACGACGACCCGGGCCTCCCCGATCTGCTCGGCCACCAGCGCCTCCCAACGGGGGTCGGGACGACGGTGGGCGACGTACGCCTGCCCGATGGTGTCGTAGACGGGCGAGGTGGTCACTGCTGCCTGGCTGCTCGGTGTGCCCGCTGCCTACTGCCTGCTGCCTGCCTGCCCCGGCTGCCAGCCTTCCGGACCGGCGGCCCGGATCAGGCGGCCGACTTCTCCAGAATGTGCACGCCGCAGGCCGAACCGAGCCCGATGACGTGGGTCAGGCCGACCTTGGCGCCCTCAATCTGGCGGTCGCCCCCTTCACCGCGCAGGTGGGTGGTCACCTCCCACACGTTGGCGATGCCGGTGGCGGCGATCGGGTGGCCCTTGGACTCGAGCCCGCCCGAGACGTTCACGGGCGTCGACCCGTCACGCCAGGTGGCGCCCGACTTGAAGAAGTCCGCCGCACCGCCCCGCTCGCACAGGCCGAGGTTGTCGTAGTGCACCAGCTCGGCGGTGGCGAAGCAGTCGTGCAGCTCGACCAGGTTCAGGTCCTGCGGGCCGACGCCGGCCTGCTCGTAGGCCTGGGCCACGGCCCGGCGGGTCAGCTCGTTGACGTCCGGCAGGACCTGGCAGGCCTCCTCCCACGGGTCCGTGGTGAGGATCGACGCCGAGATCTTCACGGCACGCTTCTGCTGCTCCAGCGACAGGGTCTTGAGCTTGGAGCCCGAGACGACGACGGCCGCCGCCGCCCCGTCGCAGTTGGCCGAGCACATGGGGCGCGTGTTGGGGTAGGCGATCATGACGTCGTTCATGATCTCCTCGAGCGTCATCTTCTTGGTGTAGGCGGCCAGCGGGTTCAGCGTCGAGTGGGCGTGGTTCTTCTCGCTGATCTGTGCGAAGAGCTCGAAGCTGGTGCCGCCGTAGCGGTGGCCGTACTCCATGCCGATCTGGGCGAAGACGCCGGGCATGGTCTCGGTGCCGATGCGGCCGTCGACACCGGCCACGGCGCCGTAGCGGCCCGACGGGGTCCACTCGTTGTTGTCGCTCTTGCGGCTCCCGCCGGCGAGCAGCCCGGCCCCGGCCAGCTTCTCCACGCCGAAGGCCAGCCCCATGTCGGTCTCGCCCGCCTTGATCGACATAACGGCGACGCGCAGCGCCGTGGCGCCGGTGGCACATGCGTTGGACACGTTGTAGACGGGGATGCCGGTCTGGCCCAGCTGCTTCTGGACCACCTGGCCGATGGGCAGGGCGCCGCCCATGAGGTTGCCGGCGCCGATGACGCCCATGTCCTTCATGGTCACGCCGCCGTCGGCCAGGGCGCCCTGCACCGCCTGCGAGGCCAGGTCGACCGTGTCGAGGTCAGGGTGCTTGCCGAACTTGGTCATGTGGATCCCGAGGACCCACACCTCTTCCGATGCCGATGCCATCGTGCTCAACCTCCCAGGGGTTCGAAGCCGAAGCCGACTGCTTCGGTGCCGTTGTCGTCCGTGCCGATCACCTCGGTGGCCAGGCGCACCTTCATGCCCGTGGTCACATGCTCGGGGTCGGGGGTCACGTTCATCAGGTTGGCCCGCACGCTGGTGCCCTCGCAGTCGACGACGGCGGCCACGAAGGGGACGGGGATGCCGGGGGCGGCGAAGGAGACGATGGTGAACGCCCGGACCTCGCCCGTCGTGGGCACGTCCACCTGCTTGAAGTCGGTGCCCTCGCAGCGCGCGCAGGCGTTGCGCCGGTCGAAGTAGCGGGCACCACAGCTGGTGCACTCGTTGGCCACCAGATGCGGGTCGTCCCCCAGCACCAGGTAGTCCACCAGCGGAATCTGTTGCGCCATCACTGCTCCCAATCTCGGGTCCAAAAGAGTGATCTCAACTTAGCGGTCGGCCCGAAATACGGGCTAATCGGCGGTCCGCTCCTCTGACCTCCCCCGGTGGGGCCCGGAGGTCGGCAGAATGAGCCTAAGGGTGCCCGCCCGGCACCCAGGCGGTCCGGTCGCCCTCCGCCGCCTGCCCGGCACAGGGGGCGGCGGTACCGGTAGGTTCGGCCCATGCGTTACACACATCTGGGCCGCACCGGCCTCCGCGTCAGCCGTATCTGCCTGGGCACCATGAACTTCGGGCCCGAGACCGATGAGCCGACCTCGTTCTCCATCATGGACTCGGCCCTGGATGCCGGGATCAACTTCTTCGACTCGGCCAACGTGTACGGCCGCTCCAAGGGGCGGGGTGCCACCGAGGAGATCGTCGGCCGCTGGTTCGCTCAGGGAGGTGGCCGGAGGGACAAGGTGGTGATGGCGACCAAGCTCTACGGCGACATGGGCGACTGGCCCAACGAGGGGCGCCTGTCGGCACTGAACATCCGGCGTGCCTGCGACGCCAGCCTCCAGCGGTTGCAGACCGACTACATCGACCTCTACCAGATGCACCACATCGACCGGCGCACCGGCTGGGACGAGATCTGGGAGGCGATGGAGGTCCTGCGGGCGCAGGGGAAGATCCTCTACGTCGGCTCCTCCAACTTTGCCGGCTGGCACATCGCCCGGGCCCAGGAGGCGGCGGCCCGCCGCAACTTCATGGGGCTGGTGAGCGAGCAGTCCATCTACAACCTGATCGTGCGCAACATCGAGGCCGAGGTCCTGCCGGCGGCGGAGACCTACGGGCTGGGCGTGATCCCGTGGTCACCGCTCCAAGGCGGCCTGCTCGGCGGCGTGGTGCGCAAGGAGCGTGACGGCAGCCGGCGCTACGCCGGACGGGCGGCCGAGACGATCGAGGCGCGCCGGGCCCAACTCGAGGCCTACGAGGACCTGTGCGCCGAGGCCGGCGAGGACCCGGGGACGGTGGGACTGGCCTGGCTCCTGACCCGGCCGGCGGTGACGGGCCCGATCGTGGGACCGCGGCTGCCCGAGCACCTGGACTCGGCCGTGCGGGCGGTCGACGTCACCTTGGACGACAAGGTGCTGGCCCGGCTCGAGGAGATCTTCCCCGGTCACAAGACGGCACCCGAGGACTACGCCTGGTAGATGAGTTGAGCTGAGCCGAGCCGGGCGTCGATCGGCGGAGCTGAACCGGGTCGATCGACGGAGCTCAGCCGGCGGACGCGGCGGGCGTCGCCCTACGAGCGCTCCGCCCCGGCCAGCTCGGGCTCGGGCTCGGGTCCCGGGCCTTCCGCGATCGGCGGCGCGTGCAGGTCGTCGGCGTCGACGGCCAGCTTGGGCAAGATGCGGTCGAGCCAGCCCGGGAACCACCAGTTGGCCTTGCCGAACATCATCATCACGGAGGGGACGACGGCCATCCGGATGAAGAGGGCGTCGACGGCGATGCCGGCCGCCAGGCCGATGCCGAATTCCTTGATCACGCGCTCGCCGCCCAGGATGAACGAGCCGAAGACCAGGATCATGATCAGCGCCGCCGCCGTGATGGTCTTGCCCGTGGCGGCCAGGCCGTTGCGGACCGCCACCTTGTTGTTGCCGCCCGACTTGATGTACTCCTCGTGCATGCGCGACACCAAGAAGACCTGGTAGTCCATGGACAGGCCGAACAAAATGGCGAACAGCATGACGGGGAGGAAGGCCTCTACCGGACTCGTGCCGCTGATGCCGATGATCGACCCGCCGTAACCCCATTGGAACACCGCCACGAGGATGCCGAGCGCGGCGCCGATGGAGAGCAGGTTCATGATGGCCGCTGTGAGCGGTATGACGAAGCTCCGGAACACCGTCATCAACAAGAGGAACGAGAGCACCACCACCAGACCGATGAAGAGCGGCAGCTTCGAGGCCAGCACATTGGCGAAGTCGATGTAGATGGCGGTCGTGCCGCCGACCAGGATCTTGACGCCCGAGTTCCCCTCGGCCTGGGGGACGGTGACGGCGCGCAGATGGTTGACCAGGTCGGTGGTCGCCGCGTCCTGGGGTGCCGTCGTCGGGTAGACGTTCACGAGCACCACGTCGCCGTCGCCCGTCCTGCTCGGGATGTAGAGCGGGGGCGCGACCTGGGCCACGCCCGGCTGGCCGGAGATGTCGTGGACCAAGGTGTCGACCACGTCACGCTGGTCGGATTGGACGACGCCCACGAGCATCAAGGGGCCGTTGAAGCCCGGTCCGAAGCCCTTCGAGAGCATGTCGAAGCCGATCCGGGTTGGCGTACCCGCCGGGTCGGTGCCCTGATCGGCTGAGCCGAGCCGGAGCGAGAAGAAGGGAATGGCCAGGAACACGATCACGATCAGGCCCACGCCGGCGGAGAGCCACGGGCGCCGCTGGACCCGGTCGGCCCACTTGGGCCAGAAGCCCTTGTTGTCGGACCCGATGATGCGGGGGCCGTTCGCGGCCAGGTTCTTCTTCTGCTTGCGGCTCATCACCTTGGGGCCGATGAAGCCGAGCATGGCGGGGAGCAGCGTCAGGGCGGCCACCATGGTGAGGGCGACGCCGATGGCCGCCGCCAGGGCGAGGCCGTAGAGGAAGCTGACCCCGATGGCGAACATGCCGAGCAGCGCGATGCAGACGATGATGCCGGCGAAAAGGACGGCCCGGCCCGACGTGTTGACCGCGTTGACGATCGAAGACTCGACGTCGCGCCCGGCCACCAGGCCCTGCCGATGCCGGGTCACGATGAAGAGGGCGTAGTCCACCCCGACGCCCAACCCGATGAGGAGCATGACCTCGGGTGAGATGGACGGCATCCCGATGGCGTTGCTGACCAGGCCGATGACACCGACGGCCGTGCCCAGCGCGAACAGGGCCGAAATGATCGGGAGCAAGGCCGCGAAGATGGACCCGAAGATGAGCAGCAGCACAATGAGCGCCAGCAGCACGCCCAGGCCGGTGCTCGAGAAGGACTGGTTGTTGGCCTGCTCCGCCAGCTGACCTGTGTCGACCACGGTCAACCCGTCACCCGAAGCGCGGTTCACCGTGTCGACGAACCTCTTGGCCTGGGCGGTGGTGATGTCGTTCGGCTCCTTGTCGAACGGGACCTGAATGAAGCCGACGGTCTTGTCGGCGTTGATGTCCTGGGTGTTGACGAGGTTGCCCGCCGAGTCGAACGGGCTGGTGACGGGTGTCACGTTGGGCAGCGCGTTGATCTGGTCGACCATTGTGTTGATGCGCTGGCCGATGGCAGGGTCGTTCAGGCTGGCGCCGCCCGACGTCCCGAAGACCACCTGCTCCGTGTCGCCCGAGTGCCCGGGTGCCACGGACTTCAGGAGGTTGATGGCCTCGAAGGACTGCGTGCTCGGGAAGTTGAAGTTGTTCGAGTAGTCCGTGCCGATCGACTTGACCGCGAAGATCGAGGCCAGCAGCACGACGAGCCACAGCCCGACGACCATGCGGCGATGACGAACACACCACCCGGCCAGGGTGCGCATTAGGGGGATCTCCTCAAGGACAGCGGCGCCTGGGGCTGGCGGCACCGTGAGACCACGAATTGTACCGGCACCCCTGTGGCATCTTGAAATCAGCCATGGGAGTCCAGGTGGACCAGCGCGTTGTAGACGGGCAGGGCCAGGCGGTCGGCCGAGCTGGCCGATCGGGCCACCAGGCGCCCGGCCAGCACCGGGTGGTGCTCGGGGACGGCGAAGAACTGGCGCTCGCTCCGCGTCAGCAGTGTGAGGGGCGAGAGCGCCACCACCGCAATGGAGGAGCGCAACCGGTTGAGCAGCGAGTGTTCGGACCAGGAGTCCCCCCGGCCGAGCAACCCGAGCGGCGTGCCGTCGCGCTGGACGATCGCGTGCCCGGCGCAGATGACGTGCCAGCGGCGGACGGGCACGTCCTGCGCCTGCACGACCTGGCCCGGGTGGGCGGTGGCGAGGTCACACCCGGCGACGAACTCCTCGAGTTCGGCCTCGGGCAGGCCGGCGAAGAGCGCCATGGTGCGGAGGGCGGCGACGGGGTCGTGCGCGGTCATGGGGTCGTAGGCGGTCACGGGGCGGGCGGCGTGCGTGATGTCCATGGCTCAGTGGTCCATGACGGAGCTCGGCCGTCCGCCGTCGATCCCGTGGTGATGGTGTGGGTGCAGGGAATGGTGGTGGCCCACCGCCCGGCGCCACAGCACGAAGCCGACGATGGCGAAGAGCAGCCATGGCACGTGGTAGAGCGGGTAGAAGGGGATGCTGGCGCCGGCCACGATGGCCACGAACGCCACCAGGAAGACCCAGGGCATGATGCGCCGGTGCCTCGGGGGCGGGGGCGGTGGCTCACTCGGTAGGTGGGGCAGGTCGTAGAAGAGCCCGTTGAGGTCGCCCCGGGTCGTGGCCGACATGGTGGTGTCGAGACGCGCCTTGAACTCGGACTCGTCGAGGCGGCCCTCGGCGTAGTGGCGGGACAGCTTGTCGGCCACGGCGTTGCGCTCGTCGTCGGATGCCCGCATGGCGGTGTCCGAAGCCTGCGTGTCGCGGCGGCCCATCGGGTAGGCGGGGTCCCAGCGGTAGCGCATCGGGTCTCCTCTCGGTGCTGCGCAGTCGAAGGTGTGGGTGGGTTGATGCAGGTGGTGCAGGTGGTGCAGGTGGTGCAGGTGGTGCAGGTGGGTCGGTGCCGGGGGTTGGCCCGGTCGTCAGTAGGCGCCGCGGGCCCGCTCACGGGCCAGGAGCTCCTCGGCGACTGAGGTGTCCGTCTCCTCGTCGGGGATGAGCAGCCAGCCGGCCGCATAGAGCGGCACGGCCAGTCCGCCGAGGAAGGCGAGGGCGACGAAGGCGATCCGGACCAGCGTCGGGTCGACGTCGAAGTAGTCGGCCAGCCCGGCGGCGACGCCGGCCAGCATGCGGCCGCGGCCGGCGCGGTGCAGTCGTGGCTCGGCGCCGCCGGGCTGGGTGGGGGGAGCTTGTGTGGTGGGTCCGGCGGCGCTGGCGCCGGTCGTGTGACTCTCGTCGGGGATCTGGTGCTCGGGGGGTGAGGTGTCCATGGAACCAGCATGAAGCGGCACGTCGCAGCTGGGAATCCGGCACCACCCTGGTCGGACCCTGAGCTTCCCCCACTGCCGTCAGGGATGTCCCTGATGGATACCCCGGCTGGAGAGCGCGACCATGGGGGTATGGCCGACGCGCCCGATCCAGGAACGCGGCCGCTCGAGGACGGCCGCCGCCCGAACCCGAACCCGACCCCGCCCGAACCTCCGAGGCCGCCCGTCGCGTCCGGCGGCTGGGCCGACGCGAACGGCAACGGGCGCTGGTCGGCAGACGACCAGGGTCACTGGTCGGCCGACTACCGCTGGTGGGGCCGGCCCCATCGCCATCACGGCGGGCCGGGGCATCAGGTCGTGCGGCGGCTGAGGCGGCTGCGCCGCAGCCCGGACGACAGGGTGCTCGGAGGCGTGTGCGGCGCGCTGGCGGACTCGTTCGGGATCGACGTCACCTGGGTCCGCATCGGCGTCGTCATCCTCAGCATCTTCGCCGGCGTGACGGTCCTCCCCTACGCCGTGGCGTGGCTGCTCATCCCGATGGAAGGCGAGAGCTCGAGCATCTTCTCCCGCGCCGTCAACGACCGCGCCGGCATCAGGATGCTCATCGCGCTGGTGCCGTTGATGATCGTGGCGCAGATCACGGTCAGCGCGCTCCACCTCGGCTATCTGGGTCTCATCGGGTGGCCCACCATTCTCGCCCTGGGTCTCGGAGTGCTCATCTGGCGCAACGCCGGCGAGTCGGAGCGCACCTTCCTGCACGACGACATCGTCCCGCTCGTGGCCCAGGACACCCACGGCCGCGGCCGGCGCGTCGCCATGCTGCGGGTGGCCGCCGGGGTGCTGGTCGGTTTGGGCGGGCTGGCCCTGATCGTCATGAACCACAAGACGACCGCCGCTGCTCTGCGGCCCGTCGGCGGCGCCGCCCTCGTGATCGTGGCTGTCGTCGTGATCTTCGGCCCCTGGTGGTTCAGCCTGGTACGCGACCTGATCGCCGAGCGTCAGGCCCGCGCGCTGGCGGAGGAGCGGGCGGAGATGGCGGCCCATGTGCACGACTCCGTGCTGCAGACGCTGGCGCTGATTCAGCGCACAGCTGACGACCCGCAGAATGTGACGCGCCTCGCCCGGGCCCAAGAGCGCGAGCTGCGGGCGTGGCTCTTCGAGGGGCGCTCACCGGGCGCCATCGGAGAGGACGCGTCCATGCTGGCCGAGGGCCTGGCGCTGCTGCAGCGCCAGGTCGAGGCCGACCACGGCATCGATGTCCAGGTCGTGACGGTGGGGGATTGCGAGCTCGACGAGGCCCTGCGGGCCCTGCTGGACGCGGCCCGCGAGGCCACGGTCAACGCCGCCAAGTGGTCGGGTGCCGACCAGGTCTCCCTCTATGCCGAGGTGGAGGACGACACGGTCATGCTCTACGTGCGCGACCGGGGTCGGGGGTTCGACCCGGCCGGCGTCCCCGAAGGCCGCCAGGGGATCGCCCAGTCCATCCGGGCACGGATGGCCCGCTTCGGCGGCACGGCCGTCATCCGCTCGGCGCCCGGCCAGGGAGCCGAGGTGCAGCTCTCCATGCCCCCGCGGGCCCGGATCACGTGAACCCCAAAGCCGAGGGACGCCCCCGCATCTTCCTGGTCGAGGACCATGCCGTCTTCCGGGCCGGCGTCAAGGCCGAATTGGGCGACGCCGTCGAGGTGGTGGGAGAGGCGGACGAGGCAGGGGCGGCGGTGGAGCTCATCGGCGAGCGCCTGCCCGACGTCGTCCTGCTCGACGTGCACCTGCCGGGCGGCGGCGGCCATGCCGTCCTGCGCGGCGTTCTGCCTCAGCACCCCGAGGTGCGCTTCTTGGCCCTGTCGGTCTCCGATGCCCCCGAGGACGTGATCGACGTCATCCGGGCCGGCGCCCGCGGCTACGTGACCAAGACGATTTCGGGCCCAGAGCTCCTGCAGGGCGTCTACCGGGTGGCGGCGGGCGACGCCGTGTTCTCGCCTCGTCTGGCCGGCTTCGTCCTTGACGCCTTCGCCCACGGCGACGCGCCGGTCACGGGAAGCGATCCCGAGCTGGACCAGCTGTCGCCTCGCGAGCGGGAGGTGCTGCGGCTCATCGCCCGCGGCTACACGTACAAGGAGGTCGGGCGCGACCTCAGCATCTCGGTCAAGACGGTTGAGTCGCACGTCTCGTCTGTGCTGCGCAAG
>DATNLP010000592.1:0-5097 GCA_035602795.1 Acidimicrobiales bacterium
GACACCGGGGATATCCGTTTCCAGGGGGTCCTGGTAGTCGAGCATCACGGAGTCGCCCACGGCGGTCACCGAGACCGGCGGCGAGGCGAAGACAGGCGTTCCATAGAAGCCGGAGGTGCCGTAGTCGAAGACGCCACCGTCAGCAGCGACGAAACGGTAGCCTCTGCCACTCGCAGTGGCCTCCATGCCGACGATCGGAGCGTTCAGGACGATGCTTCCCGTCGATCCGTAGAAGGGAGCGTTGTAGGCAAAGACTCCGCCGTCTGATGCGACGAGCCAGTAGCCACTGGACCCCGCATCGGAGGCCATCCCGACGACGGGCTTGTTGAGGTGGATGGAGCCGGTCGATCCCCAAAATGGAACGCCATAGGCGAAGATGCCGCCATCGGAGGCCACCAACCAGTATCCGTCGCCATTGCCGGCCGCCGACATGCCGACGACTGGCTTGTTGAGGGTCATTGATCCCGTCGATCCCAAGAAGGGAGCGTTGTAGGCAAAGATGCCGCCATCTGAAGCCACCAACCAGTAGCCCCCCGTCGCCGGATCGACCGTCACGCCCACCACCGCCTTGTTGAGACGGATGGATCCCGTCGAGCCTTGGAACTGAGCGTCACCGAAGCTGAAGATGCCGCCGTCAGAGGCGACGAGGTAATAACCACCTCCATCCGGCGTGGCGGCGATGCCGACGATGGGGGCGTTCAGCGTGGTTTGCTGACCGAGGTAGGGGGCGTCACCGCAGGCGGCGACGTAGCCGTCATTTGTGACAATCCAATAACCGCCATCGTCAGACGTCGCTGCCATGCCCACGACTGCACTCCCATAGGGAAAATCGGCGGTCTGAGCGCAATCGCTAACGGCATGGGGATTCGAAGCTGCCGCTTGGCCCGGACTTAATGACGCAGCGGACAAGTACGAGGCGGTGAGCAACACCACTGAAGCTGAAAACCCGACTCTGACCAACATGTGGCGGAGGGTTGTCGCCTGAGCCATCGCGGGAAACCGCGATCTCCGTCGTCGCTGACGCGGAAAAAGCATGCCAGCTCCTTTCCGTTGGTGCACGAGATGTCGCTGACCCCGGTCAGCCGTTCTCGCCGCCGCCGCTCACCCGCTCTCGAGGGTCTGCGTGATCAGCGCCGCCAATGCGTCGGCCCCCGGCCCGTTGATGGCGAGATGGGTTCCGTCCGGCCCGAACCATTGGGGGTTCTGCGCCGCCAGGGATGCCCAGTCGGCCAGGACGGTGTTCGGGTACTGGGAGACGCCGGCAGCGATCACCGCGTTGTTGGGATCCTGCCAGGGCTGGTCGACATGCACGTTGACGAAGACGACCCGCTTCTCGCCCGAGAGGATGGCCATCATGTTGTTGAAGTCGGTCGAGCTGATCGGGCCGTTGGTGCTCAGGGCCACGATCACCTGCGAACCGAGCTGCCCTGACGCCTTCAGCTGCTGAAGGATGGCCTCGCCCTCGCCCCACTGGCGGCTCACGGCGGCGAAGACGGCGACACCGGGGATATCCGTTTCCAGGGGGTCCTGGTAGTCGAGCATCACGGAGTCGCCAATCGCGGTCACCGTTCCTGCACCGGCGTCCGGGGTGACCGAGACCGGCGGCGCTGCGGTCGTCGGAGGCGGCGCTGCGGTCGTCGGAGGTGGTGGGGTGGTCGTGGCGGTCGGTGGTGCCGTCGTGGTCGTGGTGGTCGGTGGCGCCGTCGTGGTCGAGGAGGTGTTCGACGTCGTCGGCGTAGAGATGGCAGGCGTGGCGCTGGCGTGATGAGTGGGGGTTGCGCTTGATCCGCCCGCCGCCAGCACGGCCGTCACCAAGGCCAGTGCGATCAGGACAGCGCATTGGGCGAGGGGTACAACGCGTCGCACCCCCGATCTGGCTTGGGCCCCTGATTCCGCAACCACCGCCCTAGTCTCGCCGTTTCCGCAGCGACCGGCTACCGCGCCCCCCGTCGCTCAGGCAGAACGGCGTCTTCTGGCCACAGCCGCACGGCGATTGACTGGCTCGCTGTGGCGAGTAGCTCGCCCTGCTCAGACCAGAGGAAGGCGGTGCCCTGGCCGTAGCCCCCCATGATGGCGTGGATGCGGATGTCGCAGAGCACCCACTCGGTTGGCCTCAGTTGCACCATGCGGAGGGTGTTGTCGAGGCTGCGGCCCATGGCCCGGCGCCCGATCGGTTGGGATGCCGCGCCCGACACGTAGTCGCCGAATATGGCCAAGGTGGCGGCGGAGGGCGTCAGGTGACCCGGAACGCGCGCCCACAGCGCTGATTCCGCAGGTCCGGGGGTTCCGTCCATCTCCTCGAACGACCTTCCACGCGCCGTCCTGGTCTCGACGCTGTCCATGATGGTGTTGCGGAAGAACTCGGGGAGGAAACGGGGCGGGCAGTCCTCGGGCCTGGGCACGTCTGGTGGCTCGGCCCAGACTCCTTCGACCTCGAGGTCGTCCTGGCCCAGAGCCGCATTCACGGTGAGGATCTCCCGGCCGTCGACCCTTCCCACCGCCCTGCCCTGCGTGACATGGCCGCCGACAGCGGCGAGTATGACCTCCCACCGGAGCTCGGCGTTCGTCAGCGCATACGAAAGGTATTGCGCGCTGGCCCACACGGTCGGCCGCCCGGAGGCCGCCTCGAGCGCGACGAGCGCGGCACCGAGACCGCACCCCCCGAAGAGGAAGTTGCCTGGAGTCGTGAGGTGAGGAGCCACCACCATGCGCCAGTGCAAATCGTCGCCGTCGGGCTCCATGCCGAGGAAGGTCCGTGCGTCCACGGGTGCGCACCCTAGTGGGGTGCGTCACGGGGCGGACAAACGCGCACTCCCTGGCCTGTGCCGTTCGGCGGTCACAGCGATCGCCCGGTACTTCGAACCTGCGTGACGCACGGATGCCAACGTCGCAGCGCGGAGCACGGAGTGCGTTCAAAGGGAGAGTGACGTGCGGGTAGGCAACTCGACACCGCCCGCTGCTCGGTTCCCGGAGATCGACGGCCGCTTCCTGATAGCGGACACCCTGGGCGGCACCGCCTAGAATCCTGGGTCCCGGCAGCACACCGGATCCGGCACACCGGAATCCACTTCCGCCCCGGGGGTGTAGCTCAGCTGGAAGAGCGGCGGCTTTGCAAGCCGTAGGTCGAGGGTTCGAGTCCCTTCACCTCCACCGTGTGATGTCGCGAGACGTTGTGAGAGTTCGATAGGTCTGTCTGACTCTGGCTCCGGTACCTCTGTCGCACCCTTCGGCCCGGCTCCGCTGGGCGACATTCACCTCCACCGGTGGCGCCAAAACCCGGGACGGCGACGGCGACCCCAACTTGGTCTCGGCAGTCAGCCGCGGCCCACGAGCCCGCTTAGGGGGCCGAGTCGAGTTCCACGGTCAATGATGAGGCGGCGGCCGGTGTCCTCTCGATCTCGTACTGCCCACCGACGAGCTGTTGCAATTGGGACGGGATCGGCACGAGGTGGGGAGCGTCGGTGGTGGCGATCGTCACCCGCAGTCTGTCACCGGCCGCCAGAGTCACAAGAGTAGGGAAGACCTGGATTTGATACTCCTCGATGGTCCCGGGTACGACCGGTTCAGTCGAATCCAAGGTGTAGGGGTGGTAGGGCAAGATCGTGGTGCCGTCGGCGCTCCACGACCGCGAAGGGTCGACTGCCCGCAACGATCCGAGCAGCGCGCCCTCGGTCAAGGGGTACGAAATGCCGTCTGGGGTGACCTCCTCCACCTCGGCAACCCACTCCGTCTGGGTGGTGTTGGCAGTGGCGTACACCGTGGCGGTGATTGGCCCGGCGAGAGTCGTCGGCTGGCTGAGCGGCGCCGTGGTATAGGCGGTCTCCCACGGGCCGGCCTGCGTGGTGTTGTCCTCGTCGGTGCACGGGGCGAGGACGCCGGCCTCGGAGGACGCGATGGAGATCCCTCCCATCGACCATTGGTCGACCGGCCTACCGCACGGGCTGCCTGACGGGCTCCAGTCGACGGTGTCGCTCCCCGAATCGGACTTCCCTGGCCCAGTCGTATTCAACGTCCCGCCAGCGCCGAAGTAGTAAGTCCGCGGGCTCGACCTGGCAAAGGGGTAGGTGGTCGTCTCGTCGAAGTTGCCGGTGCCCAGGTCGTAATAGTGAAGCGGTGTCGGAGTCGTGGCCATCCCGGTGTCCTCACCCTTCAGCCAGGTGTCGAACCACTCCAGCTCCAAAGGATCAACGTCCACGCTCGATCCATTGAGGTGCTCCCAAGGGCCGTCGATCAGCTGGTAGCGCCCGGTCGTCGGCTGGTCGGGGAGCATCGGTGCGGTCGTCGACCGGCCGTCGTAGGCGTTTTGAAAGCCGGCATAGTTCAGCGGTTCACCATTCTGGAAGAGATCGAACTCGCCGCCGACCAGGTAAGCGGGTATCCCGTTGGCGACAATCTGGGCCAGCACATTCGAAGGGTTGCGCTCCTGGTAGTAGGTCCCGTCATATGCCTCGTCACCCCCACCGAGCACGTTCGCCTCCGTAGCCGCGTGGTAGCTCGCCAGACCGTTCACGTGGTCCGACTCAATGCCTGCCAGGTCACTCAGCAGGTCCGGGTCGTTGGCAGTGTCCTCCACCGGGTTGGCCACATTCAACGCCCCCGTGAGGCCCAGATACGTTTCAGAGAACTCGAAGTCGACCAGCCCACCCATGAACGCAGTGTCGCGGTAGATGTCGTTGGCCGAGACCATCGGGAAGATGGCCTTGAGCGGCGAGCCCTTTCCCACCGCCCCGGCCAGGAGCAACTGGTCGATGCCGAGATAGGAAGGCCCGTAGGTGCCGACCTCCCCGGTGGAGTTGGGTAGGTGGGCCGCCCAGTCGAGGACCTTGATGGCGTCCTGTTGCTGGATCGGGTCGAACAGGCCCCATTCGCCGTTGGAATCGCCGGTGCCCCGGACGTCCATGACTACTTCGATGTAGCCGCGCTCAGCCAGGTAGTCGTCGGCGCCTCCGGTGGCGGCGCCGGCCGAGGCGCTCTGTGCAGAGCCCGGCGAGCTGGAGCCGCCCTGGCCCTTCCCGTATGGAGTCATGGTCAACAGCACCGGAAACTTCCCAGGTGCAGGAGCGCCCGAAGCGGTAGTCGGGTAGATCTCGTTGACTC
>DATNLP010000594.1:0-2793 GCA_035602795.1 Acidimicrobiales bacterium
CCCGGCGGCCCCGGTCGGCCGCCCGCCCGTGCACGTGCGCCGCCAGCGCCGCCGCCTGGAGCGCCGGCACGCCCCGGGCCAGGAAGGCGCCGATGATGCCCGACAGCACGTCGCCACTGCCGGCCGTGGCCAGCGCCGGACCGCCGGCGTCCGAGAGCAGCACGTCGGGGATGACATCGGCCCCGCCGGGGTCGGCCACCGCGGTGAGCGAACCCTTCACGAGCACGACCGCCCCCGTGGCTGCGGCCAGCGCCCGGGCCGCCGCCAGCCGGTCCGGGCCGGGCGCTGCACCGGCCAGGCGGGCGTACTCGCCGTCGTGGGGCGTGAGGACGCTCGGAGCGCTGCGCTTGTCCAAGAGCTGGCGCGCCGACCCGGTGTCGCCCAGCGCCGTGAGCGCGTCGGCGTCGATCACCAGCGGGACCGCCAGCGCGGCGATCACGGTCCGGATCTCCTCGCCCACCTCGGGCCCCGTGCCCAGCCCCGGCCCGATGACGACGGCCTTGCACTTGGCCGTCGCCTCCAGGAACGCCCCGGCCCAGCCCTCCTCGGGCAGCGACATGCGCACCGCCTCGACCGGCCACGTGGTCTCGGGGTGGTGCCCGGGCGAGCCCAGCCGGATCATGCCCGCCCCGGCCGCCATGGCGCCACGCGTGCTGAGCACCGCCGCACCCTCCATGCCGGGCGAGCCGGCCGCCACCCCGACGGCGTTCGTCCACTTGTTGGTCTCCCGCGGCCGCGGCGGCAGCAACGCGTCGATGTCGGCGTCCTCCATGGCCAGGGCCCGGGGCGTGGGGAAGCCGATCCCGATGTCGGCCACCTCCACCTGGCCGCTGCACGCAGCGCCGTCGGCCTGCAGGAGGCCGGGCTTCAGCGCGGCGAAGGTCACCGTGCGGTCGGCCCGCACGGCGCGGCCGCCCGGCGCCGCACCGGTGTCCGCATCCACCCCCGAGGGGATGTCGATGGCGAGCACGGCGGCGCCTGCCGGGGCCGCGGGCGCCTCGTAGGTCCCGCGGAAGCCGGTGCCGTAGGCGCCGTCCACCACCAGGTCGCAGGCCGGCAGCACCGCTGGCGCGCCTTCGGCCTCCACGACCGTCACCCGCGCCCCGCGCCGGGCCAGCGCCGACGCCGCCACCCGACCGTCGGCGCCGTTGGACCCCTTACCGGCCACCACGACGACGCGGCGACTGTATCCCCCGCCACCCAGCAGCCGCAGTGCAGCCTGCGCCACCGCCGTACCGGCCCGCTGCACCAGAGTCTCGTGCGAGACCGTCGCCAGCGCGGCGGCGTCGGCCGCCCGCATCTCGTCGCGGGTCAGGACGGCGCGCACGTCGACGTCGGCGTCGGCATCTGCGTCTGCGTCTGCATCTGCTCGGCCACCACGAAGGCGATGGCCACGCCGTCGGTATGGGTCAGCGAGAGATGGAAGCTGCCGGCGCCCCGAGCCCCGGCCAGCTCTGCCGCACCCCCGTGCAGCACGACGTAGGGCGCGTGGCGGGTGGCGCCGCTCCCGCTGGTGCGGCACACCTCGACGTCGGTCAGCGCGAAGGCGCCGAGTCCGGTGCCGAGCGCCTTCATCACCGCCTCCTTGGCGGCGAAGCGGGCCGCCAGGGACTGGGCGGAGCCCGCGGCGTCGGACTGCTCGGTCTCGGTGAAGCACCGGGCCGCGAAGCGGGGCCGCCGGTCCAGCAGGCGGCGGAAGCGGGCCACGTCGACCGCGTCCACCCCCACCCCGACGATGGGGCTCACTCGACCGTCACCGTCTTGGCCAGGTTGCGCGGGCGGTCCGGGTCGTGGCCGTGCAGCCGGGCCAGCCGGTAAGCCAGGAGCTGCAGCGGCACCACGCCCACGACGGGCGACAGCAGCGGCGAGGTCGGGGGCACCCACAGCACGTGGTCGGCCACGGCGGCCGACTCTTCGTCGCCGTCGTCGGCCACCAGCACCACGGTGGCGCCGCGGCTGTGCACCTCGGCGATGTTCGACAGCATCTTCTCCCACAGCGGGTTGCGGGTGGCGATCCCGACCACCACCGTGCCGGGCTCTATCAGCGCGATGGGCCCGTGCTTCAGCTCGCCCGCCGGATAGCCCTCGGCGCGCAGGTAGGCCAGCTCCTTCAGCTTGAGCGCGCCCTCCAGCGCGATGGGGTGGCCCACGTGGCGCCCCAGGTAGAAGAAGTCCCGGGCATCGGTCAGCTTCTCCGCCAGCTCGTCGACGGCCGGCGCGCGGCTCAGCGCCTCGGCCACCAGGTCCGGCAGCGCCTCCATGGCGGTGAGCGTCTCGTCGATCTGCTCGGGCGGCAGGGTCCCCATGATCTGGGCCAGGTAGAGCCCGAGCACCTCCAGGGCCACGATCTGGGCGAGGTGGCACTTGGTCGAGGCCACGCCGATTTCGGGGCCGGCCCGCGTGTAGAGCACGCCGTCGGCCGCCCGGGCCATGGAGGAGTCGACCACGTTGGAGACCACGAGCACCTTGGCCCCGAGGCGCGACGCCTCGCGCATGGCCTCCGCGGTGTCGAGGGTCTCGCCGGACTGGGACACCCCGACGCAGAGGGTCCGCTCATTGAGCACGGGGTCCCGGTAACGGAACTCGCTGGCGATATCGACCTCGGTCGGCAGCTTGACCCAGTGCTCAATGGCGTATTTGGCCACCAGGGCGGCGTGGTAGCTCGACCCGCAGGCGACGATGAACACCTTGTCGATGCCGCGCAGGTCGTCCGCGCTCAGCCGCATCTGGTCGAGGATCAGCTCGCCGCCGGGACCACGGCGGTCGAGCAGCGTGTCCGCCACCGCCTCGGGC
>DATNLP010000615.1:0-6518 GCA_035602795.1 Acidimicrobiales bacterium
CGATACTGACTTCACTGGAAGTGCCTCCTGTGACTGGGTGCTGATGTGTTGTGGTGACTGTCAGCTTCCCAGTTCGGGGGGCACTTTCCGCGGATGCGCGGGTGTCAGTTCAGGTCGTTATTCGGTGGATCGAGGCTTAGACCGCCGGGTCGCGAGGATTTTGTGCTGACACCAGCACCGCTCCCTGTCCGTCAATCCTCCTTGCCCGGTGCGGGGCGGCAATGTGCGGGGGCAGGACTCTCACGAAGCTGAAGTCGCGCGTCCCCCGTGGCTTGGTTGTCCGGCCGAACGACCGAAGATTGAGCTTTCAACGATGTAGAAGACGGTGATGAGCCCAAAGAGGATGACGCTCGCAATGGGGCTGAAAAGGGCACACAGGGTGGCGATGAGATAGATGAACGGTCCTGGTCGGAAGCTCCGGGAGATGCCGCTGACCACCCTGGGATCGGCGTCCTTACGTAGTAGGCGATCACCCGATGACGCGTAGAACCACAGGATGTTGAAGAAGATCGCTGTGATCGTCAGCGTCGCACCGTACGTGAGTGCGGCCGGCTCGAGATCGCCTCCACGAAGCTGTGAGGCGATCAGGCTGGTCGGAAATGGAATGAAGGCCACCGTCATCAAGAAGGCGACGTTTATCAAAAGGAAAAGCCGGTCAACGTGATGAATCTGCGCAAAAACGGTGTGGTGGTTGATCCAAATGATGCCGATCGTGAGGAAGCTCACCGCATAGGCGGCGTAACTCGGCCATATGTGCCTCAAGTCAGCACCGAGGTGGCCGGCGCCCGTGTGGACATCGAGAATGAGAAGAGTGGCCGCAATAGCAAACACGCCGTCGCTAAACGTCTCGAGCCGGGAAGGCGACATTATCTATGGACTCTTCGAGCTCTGGGGGATGGATTCATCCACAGCGATGCTCTCGTCCTCGAGCTAGCTGGCCTTACGTTTTCGACGTCGAACATATCGCTAGGGGGTCCACCATCGTCAGGTGTTGAACCGGAACTCCACCACGTCCCCGTCGTGCATGACGTACTCCTTGCCCTCCATGCGGGCCTTACCGGCGCTGCGCGCCGCGGCGACAGAGCCCGTCTCCATCAGGTCGTCGAAGCTGATCACCTCGGCCTTGATGAAGCCCCGCTCGAAGTCGGTGTGGATCACGCCGGCCGCCTTGGGCGCCGTGTCGCCGATGTGGATCGTCCACGCCCGTGCCTCCTTGGGACCGGCCGTGAGGAAGGTCTGCAGGCCGAGGGTGGCGAACCCGACGTGCACCAGCTGCTCCAAGCCCGACTCGGCCTGCCCGTAGCTGGCCAGTAGCTCCTTGGCGTCGGCCGGGTCGAGCGCCGCCACCTCGGCCTCGATCTGCGCGCACAGCACGACGGCGGCGGCCGGCGCCACGCTGGCGGTCAGCTCGTCCGCCAGCGCCCCGTCGCCCAGCGCCGCCTCGTCCACGTTGAAGACGTAAATGAACGGCTTCGCCGTGAGCAGGTGGAGATCGCGCAGGAGTGCCAGGTCCACCTCGCCCAACGCGGCCGCGCTCGAGATGGTGCGGCCCTGCCCGAGGATGCCCGCCGCCGCCTCCACCGCCGCCAGCACCGGCCTCTGCGCTGGCGCCGCCTTGGCCTCCTTGACCAGCTTGGGCAGGCGGTTCTCCACTGTCTGCAGGTCGGCCAGGATCAGCTCGGTGTTGACGGTCTCCATGTCGCCCGCCGGGTCGATGCGCGCGTCGACGTGCACCACGTCGTCGTCGTGGAAGGCGCGCACCACCTGGCAGATGGCGTCGGTCTCGCGGATGGCGGCCAGGAACTTGTTGCCCAGCCCCTCGCCCTGTGATGCGCCGCGTACCAGCCCGGCGATGTCGACGAAGGTCACCGTGGCCGGCACCAGGGGCGCGCCCTCGTACAGCGACGCCAGCTGTCCGAGACGCGGGTCGGGCACGGCGACGACCCCCACGTTGGGCTCAATGGTGGCGAAGGGGTAGTTCGCCGCCAACACGTCGTTGTGCGTCAACGCGTTGAAGAGGGTCGACTTGCCCACGTTGGGCAACCCGACGATGCCGATCGACAGGCTCATGGCGCGCCGCTCAACCGGTCAGCAGGCCGGCGCCGGCGGCCAGCGCCTTCAGGTCGGCCTCCGGCCGGGCGCCCGTGTGAGAGATCACCTCGGCGGCGCACAGGCCGCCCAGCCGCGTGCTCTCCTCCGGCCCCATGCCGTGGGTGAGGCCGAAGAGGAGCCCCGCCGCGAAGAGGTCGCCGGCGCCCGTGGTGTCGACCACCCGCTCGACCTCTGCGGCCGGCACCTCCTGTGGGCCCCGGGCCGTCAGCACGGTGGCCCCCTGCGCACCGCGGGTCATCACGACCAGCAGCCCAGTCTCCTCGGCCGCCGCCAGCGCGCTCTGGTACGACGCCGCACCGAACAGCATGGTCACCTCCTCCTCGTTGCCGAGCAGGATGTCGACGTCGTCGACTAATAGGTCGAGGAACTCCCGCTGGTGCCGCTCCACGCAGAAGGGGTCGGACAGCGAGAGGGCGACGGAGCCGTCGGCGGCATGGGCGGTGGCGGCGGCGTGCCGCATAGCCTCCTTGGCCGCCGGGACGTCCCACAGGTAGCCCTCAAGCAACAAGATCGACGCCCGGCCGACGAACTCCTCCGGCACACCCGCCGGCGACATGGTGGAGGCCGCCCCGAGGTACGTCCCCATGGTCCGGTCGGCGTCGCCGGTGATCAGGACGATGCAGCGCCCGGTGCCCAGGTCGTCGCCCGCCGCCGACTCGCTCACGTGGGGCTCGAACTCGACGCCCGCGGCGCGCAGGTTCTCGGCGTAGGTGCGGCCGACCTCGTCGTCGGCCACGGCGCCGATGAACCCGGCCGTCCCACCGAGCTCGGCGATTCCCGCCGTCGTGTTGGCCACCGAACCCCCAGAGACGAACCGGGGCGCCTTCATGGACGCCTGCACGGCGTTGGCGGTGACCAGGTCGACGAGCGTCATCGACCCCTTGTCAAGACCCACCCGTGTCAACTGCTCGTCGCTCACTACGGCAATGACGTCGAGCAGCGGTGATCCGATGGCCACCACATCGAGGGGTCGTGTCGGTTCGCCCTGCCCTGTGACAGAGGGGGTGGACGGGGTCTGGATGGTCGTATCATCGAACGGCACGGAGCGAACCTAGTCGCGCGCTGCGAGTAGCCTGCCCGGATGGACTCCACGACTGCCAGCCCCAGCGCACAGGGTTCAGAGGCGTTCCGGCTGCCCCGCACGGTCGAGCCCGAGACGTACCGCATGGAGATCGAGCCCAACGTGGCGACCGCCACGTTCACGGGCACCCTCGCCATCGACGCCATGGTGCACGAGACGGTCGGAGAGATCGTGCTCAACGCGGCCGAGCTGGTGATCAGCGACGTGGAGGTCGTCACGGCGGACGGCACCGCGCTCCCCTGCGGCGTTGAGTTCCACGACGTCCTCGAGCAGGTGGTCTTCCGCCCGTCCTCCGACATCGTGCCGGGACCGTGCACGGTGAGCTGCCGCTTCTCCGGCACGCTCAACGACAAGCTGCGCGGCTTCTACCGCTCCACGTATACGGGACCCGACGGCGAGATGCAGACCATCGCCACCACTCAGTTCGAGTCCGTCGATGCCCGGCGCTGCTTCCCGTGCTTCGACGAGCCCGATTTCAAGGCCGTCTTCGACATCACCCTGGTGGTGGACCCGGAGGTCGACGCCCTTTCGAACTCGCCCGTCGTGGCCTCCGAGCAGGTGGGCGACAAGCGGCGGGTGCGGTTCTCCCCCACCATGAAGATGTCGACCTATCTGGTCGCCCTCGTGGTCGGCAAGCTGGAGTCCACCGAGACGGTGGACGTCGACGGCGTTCCGTTGCGCGTGGTGACGATGCCCGGTAAGTCCTCCCTCGGCCGCTACGCCCTGGAGGTCGGTGCCTTCGCGCTGCGCTTCTTCACCGAATACTTCAACATCCCCTACCCCGGCGAGAAGGTGGACCTCGTCGCCATACCCGACTTTGCGGCCGGAGCGATGGAGAACCTCGGCTGCATCACGTTCCGCGACACCGCGCTGCTGGTCAACCCCGCCGAGGCGGCGCGCACGGAGCTCGAGCGGGTGGCCGACGTCATTTCGCACGAGTTGGCCCACATGTGGTTCGGCGACCTGGTCACCATGGGCTGGTGGGAGGGGATCTGGTTGAACGAGGCCTTCGCCACGTTCATGGAGATGCTGTGCGTCGACGCCTTCCGACCGTCCTGGGAACGCTGGGTCAGCTTCGCCCCCTCGCGTGAGGCGGCGCTGGCCATCGACGCCGTGCACTCCACGCGGCCCATCGAGTACCCGGTCGGCCCGCCCAAGGAGGCGGAGGGCATGTTCGACCTGCTCACTTACGAGAAGGGCGCCAGCGTGCTGCGCATGCTCGAGCAGCACATCGGGCCCGACGTGTTCCGCGACGGCGTGCGTTCGTACCTGAAGGCGCACGCCTACGGCAACACGGTGACGACGGATCTGTGGGACGCGTTGGAGGACGCCAGCGGGGCACCCGTGCGCGACGTCATGGACACGTTCATCCTCCAGGGGGGCCATCCGCTGGTGACCCTGCGCGGCGACACCCTGAGCCAGCAGCCGTTCGAGCTAGGCCCGGTGCCGGCGGGTACCACTTCGTCCATCGGCACGACGTGGAACGTGCCGGTGGCCGTGCGCGCCCTGCCCTACGAAGGCAAGCCGGGCGCGCCGGCGGTCCACCTCGTCCTCGAGGCCGAGCCGACGCACGTGCCCGAAGCGGACGCCGGGCTGGCGGTGGTCAACGCCGGGGGCTGGGGCGTGTTCCGCGTCGGCTACGAGCCCGAGCACCGCCTGGCCCTGGCCGCGCACCTGGCCGAGCTCACGCTGCTCGAGCGGGCGGAACTGGTCGCCGACACCTGGGCCACGACGCTGAGCGGCCGGTCGCCGCTGCGCGAGTTCCTGCGGCTGGCCTCCTATCTCGGCCTCGAGTCCGACCCCGCCCCGTGGTCGTCCGTGGCGGCGGCGCTGAACCTGACCAACCGGATCGCACTGCCCGAAGACCGCGGCGCGTTGCACCAGGCGGTGGCGGCGCTTATCGGCCCCGTCCACCAGCAGCTGGGGTTCGACGCCCAGCCACGCGAGGGCGAGCGCACCCCTGCGCTGCGCGCCTTGGCCATCAACCTCCTGGGCACGGTGGGCACGGACGAGGGGGTGCGGACCGAGGCGGCCCGCCGCTTCGACGCCTCGCCCATCGGCGGGGGCTCCGGCCAGCCCATTCCTCCCGACATCGAGACGGCGACGCTCACTGCCGTGACCCAGCTGGTGCGCCCCGGCGACTACGACGCACTGCTCGAGCGCTACCGGGCCGCCTCCACGCCCCAGGAGGAGATGCGCTCGCTCGGCGCGCTGGCCACCTTCCCTGACGTCGACCTGTGCATGCGCACCTTCGACCTGGCCATGTCCGAGGTGCGCAGCCAGAACGGGTTCAGCGTGATCGCGGGGCTGCTGGCCAACCCGGTGGGCTGCCAGGCCGTGTGGGTCCGCATGACCGAGACCTGGGACGCCCTCCTCGAGCGCTTCCCCAAGAACGCGCCCCCGCGCATGCTCGATTCGCTGCCGGCCCTGTGCGCCGACGCCGACTTCGCCGACGGCGCCGTCGCCTTCTTGCGCGACCACCCGCTGGCGTCGGGGCCGCGGCGCGTGGCGCAGTCGGTGGAACGCCTGCAGGTGAACGTGGCCTTTGCGGCACGCGAGCGGCCGGCGCTGGCCGAGTCGCTGCGGGCGGCCACCTCCTCTCCCGGCGCCTGATGGTGCGCGCGCAGGAGGAGCTGGTCCCGGACGCCACCGACCGCGTGCAGGCCCTGCTCGAGCTGGCCCGGCGCACGCGGGGCTTCATGCCCGACGATGAGGGGGAAGCCCTCTACCGCGCCGCCCGACGGGCCGGGGACCACGCCGTCCCCGCCGCCCTCCCACCCACCTTCGTCGAGATCGGGGCCTGGTGCGGCAAGTCGACCGTCTACCTCGGGGCGGCGGCGGAGGCCTCCGGTTCGGTCCTCTTCTCGATCGACCACCACCGGGGCTCGGAGGAGAACCAGCCCGGATGGGAGTACCACGAGTCGGACCTGGTCGACGCCGAGGCCGGCCGCATCGACACGCTGCTGCACTGGCGGCGTACCATCACGGCCGCCGGCCTGGAGGCATCGGTCGTCGGCGTGATCGGCGACTCGCCGACCGTGGCGGCGCGCTGGGACCGGCCGCTGGCGCTGTGCTTCATCGACGGCGGGCACGGCGAGGAGCCGGCGTGGGCCGACTACAGGGGCTGGGCACCCCGCGTGGCGGTCGGCGGCTGGCTGGCGATCCACGACGTCTTTCCCGACCCGGCCGACGGCGGGCGCCCGCCCTACGAGCTCTACTGCGCCGCGCTCGACTCGGGAGAGTTCACCGACGACGGCGCCTGTGGCAGTCTGCGCGTCCTGCGCCGCATCGTGCTCCCGGGCTGAGCCAACGGACTCCCACGGAC
>DATNLP010000620.1:0-12233 GCA_035602795.1 Acidimicrobiales bacterium
ACGCCGGCGGCCGACAAGTCCGCACCGAACTGCGCCGCCACGCCGATCCCGTAGCGGGTCGGCGCTCGCGTGCCCACCAACGCGGCGGTGGCCCCGCCGTTCAACGCGGCGACGTCGCCCAGGCAGAACAGGACGGCGGGCGCCTGAGGGTCCTCGAAGAGGCGGCGCGGGTACGACGGGTGCTCGGGCCGGAGCACGGTGACGCCCAGCCTCAGATGGCGCTCCCAGCGGGAAGCTACCTCGCCCTCACCGTGGGCTGCGCCCGAGCCGGCGTCCCGGTGGGCCCAGGCCCAGGCCTCCGAGGGCCGCTTCCCGTCCAGGAGGCGGCGCAGGGTGCTCGGGCCAACGTCCGTCTCCATGGCCAGGGCGACCGCATAGGCCTCCTCGGGCAGCCCGCTCGTGCTCACGCCACCACCGCCTGACGCCCCGCGCGCAACGACAACGCCTCGGACACGTGCACGAACGACACCACGCCCTCGTCGGCGAGGTTCGCCACCGTCTGCGCCACCCGCGTCACCTTGCCCAGGCCGCGTGCGCTCAACGTGCCGTCTCGGAGCTTCGAGCCGAGGAGCTCGGCCGCCTCGGCGGTGAGCTCCGGTTGTCGCTCCGATCGGGACTCGGCCCGGGCCCTTGCCGTGGCGACGCGTGCCGCCACGGGCGCCGACGACTCCCCCGGCGCTCCGGAGAGAAGTTGGTCGGGGTCGGGCCGGCCTACCGGGACGACCAGGTCGAACCGGTCCAGGAGCGGGGCCGAGATGCGCCGGCGGTACCGGGCGCGGGTGACGGCCGAGCACCCACACGCACCCATGTACACGCCCTCGCCACAAGGGCAGGGGTTCATGGCCGCCACCAAGAGGAAGCTGGCCGGGAAGGTGACCGTGCCGCCGGCGCGGCTCACCCGGATGGCGCCCTCCTCGAGAGGTTGGCGCAGTGACTCGAGCGCGGTAACCGGGAACTCGCCGAGCTCGTCGAGGAAGAGCACCCCATTGGAAGCCAGGCTGACCTCGCCCGGTCGCAGGGACCAGCTGCCGCCTCCGACGAGCGACACGATGGAGGCCTGGTGGTGCGGGGCGCGGAATGGAGGGCGCTCGAAGAGTGCGCCGTCGGGCAGCGCACAGCCCGCCGCCGAGTGGATGCGGGAGACCGTCAGCGCCTCCTCTTTGGTGAGCGGTGGCAGCAGGCCCACCAGTCGCTCGGCCAGCATCGTCTTGCCCGATCCGGGTGGGCCGATGAGGAGAAGGTGATGCCGCCCGGCCGCCGCCACCTCGAGGGCGCGACGACCGACGGGCTGGCCCCGCACGTCGGCCAGGTCGGTCCCCGGCGCCGCGGAGGTCACCGGGGCCCTGGGCGGCACGTCGGGCCAGGCGGCTTGCCCGCGCAGCACCCGGACCAGCTCGGACAGCGTCTGCGCTCCCCGGACGTCGCCGCCCCGCACCAGCGCCGCCTCGCGCACGTCGCCCAGCGGCACCACGAGACCGAGCGGCGAGGTCGCGTCGGCCAGCGCGATCATGCCGGGCACCTGGCGCAGCGAGCCGTTGAGCCCCAGCTCGCCGCAGAAGGCGAGGCCCTCGGCAGAGCCCGGGCTCAACTCGCCCGTTGCCACCAGGAGGCCGATGGCGATGGGGAGATCGAGTCCGGCCCCTCCCTTGCGGATGCCGGAGGGGGCAAGGTTGACCGTGACCCTTCGCAAGGGCCAGGCCAGGCCGCTCGACAAGATGGCGGCGCGCACCCGGTCGCGGGCCTCGCGCACCGCCGCGTCCGGCAGCCCGACGACGGTGAAGCCGGGGAGCCCGTTGGAGACGTGGACCTCCACCGAGACGGCGCTCCCGATGGCACCACTCAGCGTGGCGGAGTTGATGGCGGCCAGCACGCGGGTGAACGGTCGGCCCGCGCGAGCCGCGTCAGGGCTTTCCCAGGCGCTGTCAGCCCTGAGGCGGCAGCTCCCTGTTGGGCGGCCGGGCGGGCGTGGCCGCGGGCGGGGGTGGCGTCGAGCCGTTCCCGCTGGCGTCGCCGAGGTTCTCGTTCCGCAACGTGGAGAGCAGTACCTCGGCCGCTCCCATGAGGCTCGTCGCCTCGTACGGCACGACGATCTTGGCGTTCTCCGACGACGCGATGTCCTGGAGCGCCTTCAGCTGCAGCACGGCGAGCGTGTGCGGGTTGATGGTGGCGGTATCGATCGAGGTGAGGCGCGACGCCTCGCCCTGGCCGCGCAGTTCGAGCGCCTTCTTCTCGCCCTCGGCCTGCAGCTCCAACACCTTCATTTGCGCCTCGGCCCGCAGGATGGCGGACTGCTTGGCCCCTTCGGCCTCGAGCACGGCGGCCTGCTTGCGGCCACCCGCAGAGTTGATCGCCGCCTGCTGCTCGCCCTCGGACTTCAGAATGGCGGCGCGCTTGTGCTGCTCGGCCTCTTTCTGCTCGGACATCGCCTGGACCACGTTCATGGGCGGGGTGATGTCGAGGATCTCGATGCGGTTGAGCCGCACCCCCCACTTGGCCGTGGCATCGGCCATGTGGTCCTGCATGCGGCTGTTGATGGTCTCTCGCTCGCTCAGCGCCTGGTCCAGCGAGAGCTCCCCGAAGACCGCCCGCAGCGCCGTGCGGGAGAGCTGGTCGACGGCCAGCTGGAAGTCGTTGATCTCGAACAGTGCCGACTTCACGTCGATGACCTGGCAGAAAATGGTCGCGCTGACCTGCAGCGAGACATTGTCCTTCGTGATCACCGCCTGCTGGTCCCCCGTCATGGGGAACTCGCGCACGTCGACCTTCTCCATTTTGTCGATGAAGGGGGTGAGGATGTGCAGGCCGGGCTGGTCGACGGCTTTGAACTCGCCGAAGCGCTTGACGACGCCGACGCTTCCCTGCTGGACGATCTTGATGAATCGTGAGGCGAACACTGTGACGATCCCTACCGCCGCGAGGGCCGCGACGATCACGATCCCCACTACTTCTCCGGCCGATGCGAACATGGGGTACCTCTCTTCTAAGTGCCGGAGGCGTAGACGACGAGCAAGCCGCGCTCGACATCGGCGACGACGACATCGGTCCCGACGGGGATACTTGCGTCGGGGTCGAGAGGGATTGCCAGCCACTCCTCGCCCCGGGCCCGGATCCGTCCCGGGTGGTGCGCGCCCTCGATCGTCTTGGTCACCAATGCGGTGTCCCCGATCATTCCTTGGACGCCATTAAGCACAAAACCACTCTATTACCGCCCGATGAAAATGGGCTCCCGCTTCTCCTTGAAGGCCGCCATGGCCTCGTTCGTGTCCGTGGTCGAGAAATTGAGCGCCTGGCTGCGGGCCTCGTCCTCCAACGCCTGCTCCATCGACGCCATGGACGAGGCGTTGAGCAGCGTCTTCGTCATGGAAAGAGCCAGCGGTGGCCCGGCCGCCAGCTCGGAGGCCCAGGCGTCGACGAACGCGTCGAGCTCGTCGACCGGGAGCACCCGGTTCACCAACCCGATGTCGGCTGCCTCCTGGGCGCTCCACATGCCGCCGAAGAGCGCGATCTCCTTGGCCCGGGCCAGGCCGACGAGGCGGGGCAGCAGCCAGGAGGCGCCGCAGTCGAGGGACAGGCTGCGCTTGGCGAAGATCATCGACAACCGGGCCCGGTCGCTGCAGACGACGAGGTCGCAGCCGAGTGCCAGCGACAGGCCCGCCCCGACCGCCACGCCGTCCAGCTTGGCGATGGTCGGCTTGGTCACCCGGTGCAGGGCCAGGGCGACGTTACCGAGGCGACGCATGCGGGCCAGGCCCGAGCGCGTCGGATCGGTGGCCGGGCCGTTGGGGTCGGACAGGTCGGCCCCGGAGCAGAAGGCGCCACCCGCCCCGGTGAGCACGAGGGCGCGGTCCTCGGGGCGGTCCTCGACCTCCAGGAACGTCTCCTGCAACTCGGTCAGCATGACGCCGTTGGCGGCGTTCTTACGCTCGGGCCGGTTCATGGTGACGGTGACGACACCATCCTTGCGCTGGACAATCAAGGTCTCCATGCGCCGCACCCTACGCCGCGGAGCTTTCAGAACGCACTTTCGTAGATGTGGAGGGCGTGCCAGGTGGCGGCCGCCACGTCGAACCTCACGTGGTCGTAGTACACGCGCTGGCCGGACAGGTACGCGGTGGCCAGTCGGCGGAGACGGCGCTGCTTGCCCGGGGTCACGGCTTCGAGCGGGTGGCCGTGCGAGTTGGACGAACGCGCCTTGACCTCGCAGACCACCAGAGTGGTGCAACCGGCGGGGTTCACGATGGTGCACAGCAGGTCGATCTCCCCATCGGGGCAGCGCCAGTTCCGGGCGACGACCCGGTAGCCGTGGTCGGCGTACCACTCCGCGGCGGCGTCCTCGGCCATGTGTCCAAGCTTCAGTCGGCGATTGCTCATGCCGAAAGAACGGTCGGTGCTCAGAGCTCCTGTTCGGGCAGCCGCTCGATGTTCACGTCGCGGAACGTGACGACCCGCACCTCGGGCACGAAGCGGGCCGGGCGGTACATGTCCCACACCCAGGCGTCGCGCAGCTCCAACTCGATGCACGCCGGCGTCGTGTCGGCCCGCACCGTGAGCGAGACGTCGTTGGCCAGGTAGAACCGACGTTCCGTCTCGATGACGTAGGCGAAGACCGGGAGGACGGCCCGGTACTCCTGGACGAGGCCGAGCTCGATCTCGGACTCGTAGCGCTCGAGGTCCTCCTCGCTCACGCGGCGTCCGCTCTACTCGTCGGTCGCCTCCTGGGCGTCCTCTCCCGCCTCGTCCGCCTGGACCACCTCGTCCCCCTCGACCTCGTCGACCACCTCGACGTCGACATCGTCCACGTCGTCCAACTCTTCGACCTCGTCGTCTTCGACCTCGGGCTCTGTGACCACCACGTCGGCGGCCGCCTTGCCCCGGGGTACCCGCTTCTCCTTGATCTTGGCCGCCTTCCCGTGCCGCTCACGCAGGTAGTAGAGCTTGGCCCGGCGCACGTCGCCCAGCGTCGTGACCTCGATCTTGGCGATGGTGGGCGAATGCACGGGGAAGGTGCGCTCGACGCCGACGCCGAAACTCACCTTGCGGACGGTGAAGGTCTCCTGGACCCCGCCCCCCTGGCGCCGCATAACGGCACCCTGGAAGATCTGCACCCGCTCCCGGTTGCCCTCGACCACCCGCACGTGGACCTTGACGGTGTCGCCGGGGCGGAAATCGGGGATGTCGTCCCGCAGGCTGTCGCGGTCGATCGTTTCGGTGGGGTGCATGGGACGCGTCCTTCGGCTATTCCGATTCCGGCTCCTCTGGCGCTGTGCCGGACGGAACATGGTAGCCGTGCTCGATGAGGGCCCGCACGTCGCTGGCATTCAGTGCGGACGCCTTGACCAGGTGCTCGATCAGGTCGGGCCGACGCTCGGCCGTGCGCAGGAGGGCCTGGGTCCGCCGCCAGGTCTCCACGGCGCCGTGGTCGCCCGAGCGCAGGACCTCGGGTACCGCCCACCCGCGGAAGTCGGCCGGCCGGGTGTACTGCGGGTACTCGAGGAGGCCGGTCGAGAAGCTGTCGTCCCGGGCGGAGTCCTCGTTGCCCAGCACGCCCGGCAGCAACCGGCCCACTGCCTCCACCACGACCAGGGCGGCCAGCTCGCCGCCGGCCAGCACGAAGTCGCCCACCGAGAGCTCGCCGTCGACCAGATGGTCGGCCACCCTTTGATCGACGCCCTCGTAGCGCCCGCACAGCAGCGAGAACCCGCCGGCTCGTCCGGCCAGCTCCGCTGCCACCGCCTGGTCGAAGCGCCGGCCGCTGGGTGAGAGCAGGTAGAGCGGCCGGGGCAGGTCCGGCACCGACTCGACGCTGCGAAAGAGCGGGTCGGCCATGAGCACCATGCCGGCCCCGCCGCCGAAGGGGCTGTCGTCAACCGATCGGTGCGGGTCGTCGGCCTCGGCGCGCAGGTCGTGCACGCGGACGTCGAGCGCGCCGGCGTCCCGGGCCCGCCCCAGAATCGAGGCCCCGCAGTACGCGGCCACCACCTCCGGGAAGATGCTGAAGACGTCGATGCGCACCTGTCGCTCCTGGGCCCGACCCTCAGCCGTCGAGCAGGCCGTCGGGGACGTCGACCTCGACCGTGCGGGCTGCCGGATCGTGACGGGTGACGAAGCGGATCGGGATCAAGCCGCCGGTCTCGAGGACGAGGAGGTCGCTGGCCGGGTTGGCCTCGACCGCGCCGACCAGGCCGAGCCGGGCACCGTTCACGTCGAATACCTCGGCCCCGACCAGCTGGTGTACCCACAGCGTGCCCGGCACCGAGAGCGGCTCCGCTGCCAGCTCGACGCCCCGCAGCGACTCGGCCGCCGGGCGGTCGGTCGACTGCTCGAACTGGACCAGGTAGCGGTCCTCACCCATGCGAGTCGAGGAGGTCACCCGCAACGGCCCGCGGGACGAAGACAAGACGGTGCCGGGATTGAGCCGCTGTGTCTGGTCCGTCCAGAGCTGGACGACCACCTCGCCGCGCAGGCCGTGGGCCTTGGTGACCCGGCCGACCTTGAGCAGGGATGGAGTCGGGTCAGTCGTCGACGATGTCCACGTTGGCCTGGATGCCGTCCTTGGCACCCGCCACGTTGACCAGAGTCCGGATGGCCTGGGCCGTCCGGCCCCGCCGGCCGATGACCCGGCCCATGTCGTCGGGCGCCACGTGCAGGCTCATCCGCAGCCCGCCCCGGCGCTCGTCGGTCTCGATGACCACGGCCTCGGGGTCGTTGGACAGCGACTTGGCCAGGTAGGTGAGCACGGCCAGCGGCGTGCCGCCGTCGACCGCGGCGATCTCGTTGCCCTCCCCGACGCCCTCTTCCTGCTCGTCCAGATCGTCCTGGTCGTCCAGATCGTCCAGATCGTCCTGGTCGTCCAGGTCATCGACGTCGTCTACGTCTTCGGCGTCGCCGGACCCGGTCTGGTTGATGTCGCCCGCCTCGTACAGGTCCGTCACTTGGACCTCGCTGCACTCGCCGCCGCGAACTCGTCCCAGGCGCCGGACGTCTTGAGCAGGCGCTCGACCCGCTCGGTCGGCTTGGCCCCGTTGACCAGCCACTTCACGGCCTTGGCGTTGTCGATGGTGACCACGGCGTCGGGCTCGGCCGTCGACGAGCCGCGGGGAGCGTAGGTGCCCACGATCTCGAGGAAGCGCCCGTCACGGGGCGAGCGGCTGTCGGCCGCCACCACCCGGTAGGTCGGCTGCTTCTTCTTTCCCATCCGCACGAGGCGGAGCTTGACTGCCACGAACTGATTCCTCTCTGGTACGTCCGGTGCACGTACCGGCGGACCATTGTTGCAGATGGCGGGGCCGCCGGGCCGAGCGGGGGCCTAGCGCCCCTTGGGCGGGGTGATCCGCCCGCCCTTCTTCTTCTTCTTGGTGCCCTTGTTCACGTTGACCACCGGCTTGGCCGGCGCCGCCGGAGGCAACCCGGGGAAGCTCGACGGGAGCTCGCCCGCATCCCCCATGAGCTGGGAGAGCATGTCGAAATCGGGCTGTCCGGCACCGGCACCGGCACCGGCAGCGCCGGCGCCTGCCGCCTGCTGGGCCAGCATCTTGCGGGCGGCGCGGCCGCTCATGCCGGACATGGACGGCATGCCGGGAAGGTTGGGGAGGTTGCCCGAGGCCATCCCCTTCATCATCTTCTGCATCTCCTTGAACTGCTTCAGCAGCGAGTTGACGTCCTGGATGCTGGTGCCCGAGCCCCGGGCCACCCGGCTGCGGCGGGAGCCGTCCAGGAGCGAGGTGTCGTTGCGCTCGGCCGGCGTCATGGAGCAGACGATGGCCTCGACCCGGGCCACTTCGCCGTCGTCGATCTGGCCGGCCGCCTCGCGCATCTCCTTGTTCATGCCCGGCATGAGGCGCATGAGGCCCCCGAGCGAGCCCATCTTCTTGACCTGACGCAGCTGGGACAGGAAGTCCTCGAGGGTGAACTGGCCCGACATGAGGCGGCTGGCGCTCTTGGCCACCTCGTCGGTGTCCATGGTGCGCTCGGCCTGCTCGATGAGGCTCAGCACGTCCCCCATGCCGAGGATCCGGTCCGCCATGCGGTCCGGGTGGAAGAGGTCGAAGTCCTCGAGACGCTCGCCCGTGGAGGCGAAGGCGATGGGCCGTCCGACCACGCCCTTGACGGACAGCGCGGCGCCGCCCCGGGCATCGCCGTCGAGCTTGGTCAGGATGACGCCGCTCAGCTCGAGGGTGTCGTGGAACGCCCTGGCGGTGGCCACGGCGTCCTGGCCGATCATGGCGTCGATGACCAGGAACGTGTAGTGCGGCTGGGTGGCCGCACTGATGTCCTTGATCTGCTGCATCAACTCGGCGTCGATAGTGAGCCGCCCGGCCGTGTCGATGATGCAGATGTCCCGGCCGAGCCGGCGGGCCTCCTCCACGCCGGCCTGCGCACAGCGGACAGGGTCGGTGGGCTCCGAGAAGACGGTCACGCCGATTTGGTCGCCCAGCACCCGGAGCTGCTCGACCGCGGCGGGGCGCTGCAGGTCCGCCCCGACGAGCATGGGGTTACGGCCTTGCTGCTTCCACCACTTGGCCAGCTTGGCCGAGTTCGTCGTCTTGCCCGAGCCCTGGAGCCCGGCCATCAACACGACGGTCGGCGGACGGCTGGCGTAGCTGAGCTTGAGCGTCTCGCCGCCGAGGACGCTGACGAGCTCCTCGTGCACCGCCCGGATCACCTGCTGTCCCGGCGTGAGGCTCTTGGACAGCGCCTCGGTGCTCACCCGCAGGCGGATGCCGTCGCAGAAGCGACGGGCCACGGTGAGCTCTACGTCGGCATCGAGCAGGGCGGTCCGGATTTCTCCGAGCGCCTCGTCCAGGTCGGCGTCGCTGATACGCCCCTTGCCACGCAGGCGGGTGGAGATCCGCTCCAGACGGTCGGAGAGGGCGTCGAACATGGTTACTCAGGTTAGCGGGGGCACCCGGGAGGCGGTCAGAGCGGGTGCCGCGGTGACGCGGTGAGGCCCGGCGAGCGGGCTACCGTCGCGGCCCATGTCCGGGCACTCGAGGCGCCGCTGGGCGCTGGCCGGCCTTCTCGGCGCGGCTGGTGCGCTGGCCCTGACGGCCTGCAGCTCCTCGCCGTCCAACTCGTCGAGCGCATCGAGCTCGGCGAGCGCATCGGGATCGACGACGACCACGCGCATCACGACGCCCGCGGGCGGCGCACTGGTCGCCATCGGGCCCATCCCGACGACGGACCGCTCCCCCGCCGGCACGTTCGGCACCGCCCCGACGGTCACCGTGCCGAATGGCGCCCCGCCCACGCACCTCGAGAGCGCCGACCTGATCACCGGCACCGGAGCGCCGGCCGCGCCGGGCGACTCCGTGACCGTGCAGTACGTGCTCGCCACCTATTCGACCGGCAAGGTCGTCCAGTCGTCGTGGACGAGCCAGCCGTACACGTTCACGCTGGGCGAGGGACAGGTGATCCCCGGATGGGACAAGGGCGTGGTGGGCATGAAGGAGGGCGGCCGGCGCGAGCTGATCATCCCGCCTGCGGACGGCTACGGCTCGCAGTCTCCGGGGCCCGGCATCGCGGCCAACGACACCCTCGTCTTCGTGATCGACCTGCTCAAGGTCGTGCACTCATGACCGTCACCACGACCGTGACAGTGAGCGGCTGAGCTGCTGCATGGAGGTGGCGTCGCACATCGAGGCCCTGCGGGCCGAGGGCGACCGGATGGCCGAGGCCATCGGGGCGGCGGCGGCGGCGGATGCGGCGGTGCCGACCTGTCCCGGGTGGGTGGTGCGCGATCTGGCCCGGCACATCGGTGGCGTGCACCGGTGGGCGACGGGCATTGTTTCCACGCCGCGCCCCGAGCCGGGGGGCGCCGACCTCGACGCCGTCGTCGGACGGTGGCCCGACGACGGCGAGCTGGAGCCGTGGTTCCGCGAAGGACTGGCCGGGCTGGCGACGGCCCTGGAGGCGGCCCCGCCGGATCTCGAGTGCTGGACGTTCCTGCCCGCGCCGTCACCGCTGGCCATGTGGGCCCGCCGCCAGGCCCACGAGACGACGGTCCATCGGGTCGACGCCGAGCGGGCGGCGGGCCGGACGACTGACGAGCTCAGTGTGCTCGCACCCGCCCTGGCGGCGGACGGCGTCGACGAGTTGCTGACCTGCTTCGTGCCCCGCCGCCGCACCGGATTGCACGCCGACCCGCCGACGTCGCTGCTCGTGCGCTGCACGGACGAGGATGCCGGCTGGGTACTGCAGATCGACGGTGAGGGGGTCACGACCACGCCCGTGGTGGAGGGCGACGCGGCTTGCACAGTGCGCGGGAGCGCGGCCGACCTCTATCTCGCGCTGTGGAACCGCCGGGGCCCTGAGGTGCTGGCGGTGGAGGGCGACCCGGGCGTGCTGGGGCTCTTCCTCGACAGCGTGCACGTGCGCTGGGCCTGACGGCCCGGCGGCCCGGCGACCCGGCGGTCAGGCCAGCGCCACCTCGACGTCGCTGGCGAAGACCCGCCGGCGCCCGAAGAGCCAGTACGCGACCGACCCGGTGGTGTTGAGCGTCGACCAGGCGCGCCACACGCGCTTGTTGCCGCGTACCGCGTCGTCCGGACGCGCCCGCAGGTCGAGCCAGGTGAGCTTGAGGAGGATCACGTGGATGACGAGGATCACGATGAGGATCCGCTTCTGTTGATCGTTCATTCGACCTCCCTCAGTCGGTCGACAGCAGCGCGTCGACGAATTCGTCGGGATCGAAGTCCACCAGGTCGTCCAGTCCCTCGCCCAGCCCGACCAGCTTGACCGGAAGGCCGAGCTCGCGCTGCACCGCGATGACGATGCCCCCCTTGGCCGTGCCGTCCAGCTTGGTGAGCACGATCCCGGTCACCTCGACCGCCTCGGTGAACTGCCGGGCCTGCGCCAACGCGTTCTGGCCCGTGGTGGCGTCGAGGACGAGGAGGACCTCGGTCACGTTGCCCGGGTCGCGATCGGCCACGCGCCGGATCTTCTTCAGCTCCTCGACCAGGTTGACCTTGGTGTGCAGGCGCCCGGCCGTATCGGCCAGCACCAGGTCGTTGCCCCGGGCTGCGGCGCGCTGCACGGCGTCGAACACGATGGCGCTCGGGTCGCCCCCCTCGGCGCCGCGCACGATCTCGGTCCCCGTCCGCTCGGCCCACAGAGCGAGCTGGTCTGCCGCGGCGGCGCGGAAGGTGTCGCCGGCGGCCAGCAGCACCGAATGGCCGGCGGCCACCTCGCGCCGGGCCAGCTTGCCGATCGTGGTGGTCTTGCCGACCCCGTTGACGCCCACGATCAGCCACACGTCGGGCGTGCCCGCCGCGCCGTCGAGTCGCAGGGTGCGAGGGCCCGACGTCTCGAGCAGGGCGCGGATGGAGTTCCCGAGCGCGTCGAGCAGCCCGTCCCCTCCGCTGACCTCCCCGGCGGCCACCTTGGCCCGCAGGTCGGCCAGCAGTGCGTCGGCCGTGGCCACGCCGACGTCGGCCCGGATCAGCGCCTCTTCGAGCGAGTCCCACGTGGCCTGGTCGATGCGGCCGGCCCGCAGGGACGCCACCGCGCCGCTGAAGAGGCCCCGGACGTTGCCGAGACGGCTGAGGTAGGTACCCGGTGGTGCGGCCTCCTCGACCGCACCCTCCGGCGCAGGCGCCGGCGCCGGTTCGGGTGCCGGCTCGACCTCGACCTCGACCTCGACGGATGGAGGCGCCGGGGGCGCTTGGGGCGCCCGGGGTGGTGGTGCTGGCGGCGCCGAAGCCGGCGCGCTCGGCCGAGCCGCGGCGCCCCGCCCGCCGCGCCGGGTACGCGTCACCGCGACCGTCCCGGCGGTGACGGCCAGCACGGCCACGATCACGACGACGATGATCAGGACGATCATGCGGAGGGGTACCCGTCGTCACCGAACTCGTCGTACTCGCGGGACCGGCGTCGGGTGGCGGCCATGCGCACGATGCCGAGCACCAGCACGAGCAGGGCTACGCCGATGAAGATGAGGGTGAGGAACATCAGGCCGGCTCGGGTTCCTTCGCCACCTTCTGGCTGACCACTTGCGACGAGCCGCCCGGCGCCATGGTCACCCCGTAGAGAGCGTCGCCCGTCTCCATCGTGCGCTTCTGGTGGCTCACCACGAGCAGCTGCGCCTCGTCGCGGAACTCGTGCACCAGGGCGAGGAAGCGGGTGAGGTTGACGTCGTCGAGCGCGGCCTCGACCTCGTCCATCATGTAGAAGGGCGACGGCCGGCTGCGGAACACCGCGAACAAGAAGGCCAGCGCCGCCATGGAGCGCTCACCGCC
>DATNLP010000623.1:0-6963 GCA_035602795.1 Acidimicrobiales bacterium
CCGAGGGCACAGTTCGCAGGACCAGACAGAGGGAGCAGAGTGATGGCAGAGCTCACGATTGACGCCAGTGAGATCACGCAGGCGCTGGAGCGCAATGTCGAGGATTACACCCCGGCGGTGGGCACCGAGCAGATCGGGCGCATCGTCGAGGTCGGTGACGGCATCGCCCGCGTCTCGGGCCTGCCGGGCGCCGCGGTCAACGAGCTGCTGGAGTTCGAGGACGGCACGCTCGGCCTGGCGCTGAACCTGGACGAGGACACGATCGGCGTCGTCGTGCTCGGCGACGTCGACAACCTCGAGGAAGAGCAGACGGTCAAGGCGACGGGCCGCATCCAGACGGTGCCGGTCGGCGACGCGCTGCTCGGACGGGTCGTGAACGCACTCGGCGAGCCCATTGACGGCAAGGGCCCCGTCAACACGACAGAGACCCGCCGCATGGAGGTGCAGGCACCAGGCATCGTCGGGCGCCAGCCGGTGAGCCAGCCACTCCAGACCGGGATCAAGGCGATCGACGCCATGACGCCGATCGGCCGGGGCCAGCGCGAGCTCATCATCGGCGACCGCAAGACGGGCAAGACGACCGTGGCCATCGACACCATCATCAACCAGGCCGGTCAGGGCGTGAACTGCATCTACGTCGCCGTCGGCCAGAAGAACTCGTCGGTGGCCCAGGCGGTGGCCACCCTCGAGGAGCACGGCGCGCTCGACTACACCGTGATCGTCGTCGCCTCCGCCGGGGAGCCCGCCCCGTACAAGTACCTGGCGCCCTACGCCGGGTGCGCCATGGGGCAGCACTGGATGGAGAAGGGCGAGCACGCCCTGATCGTCTACGACGACCTGTCGAAGCAGGCCGAGGCCTACCGCTCGGTCTCGCTCCTCCTGCGCCGGCCACCGGGCCGCGAGGCCTACCCGGGCGACGTCTTCTACCTGCACTCGCGCCTGCTCGAGCGCGCCGCCAAGCTCTCGGACGCGCTCGGCGGCGGCTCGCTGACCGCGCTGCCCATTGTCGAGACCAAGGCGGGCGACATCTCGGCCTACATCCCGACCAACGTCATCTCCATCACCGACGGGCAGGTCTTCCTCGAGACGGACCTGTTCAACTCCGGCATCCGCCCGGCCATCAACGTCGGCAACTCGGTCAGCCGGGTGGGGAGCGCGGCGCAGGTCAAGGCCATGAAGCAGGTGTCCGGCACACTCAAGCTCGATCTGGCCCAGTTCCGCGAGCTCGAGGCCTTCGCCACCTTCGGCTCCGAGCTCGACCGGGTGTCGCAGGCCCAGCTGGACCGCGGCTACCGGCTCACCGAGCTGCTCAAGCAGCCGCAGAATCAGCCGGTGCCGGTGGAGGAGCAGGTCCTCATCATTTATGCCGGCACGAACGGGTGGGCCGACTCGGCGCCCGTCCCCGAGGTGCAGCGGTTCGGCCAGGAGCTGATCGAGTACTTCAAGGGCAACCATCCCTCCGTGCTGGAGACCATCCGCACCAAGGGGACCATGCCCGACGGCGACGAACTCGACAGCGGCCTGCGGGCCTTCGTCGACAGCTTCGATACGGGGAAGGTCGACTGACACGTGGCCGGCGGCCAGGAACGAGCCCTGCGACAACGCATCCGCACGGTGCGGTCGACGAGGAAGATCACGAAGGCGATGGAGCTGATCGCGCCCTCGCGCATCGTGCGCGCCCAGGCGCGCATCGCGGCCAACCGGCCGTTCCGTGACGGCATGGTCCGCATCGTCCGCCAGGTGGTGGCAGAGGACCCGACGGTGGCGGAGAAGATGCTCGGGACGCCCGAGTCGCCGCAACGTATCGGCGTGCTGGCCATCGTCGGCGATCGCGGCCTGGCCGGCTCGTACAACTCGGGCGTGCTGCGGGCGACCGAGCGGCTCATGGCCCGGTACGCCGCCGACGGCATCGAGGCCACGCTGTGGACGGTCGGCAAGAAGGCGCCGCCCTACTTCCGCTACCGCCGCACCCCCGTGCGCAGCTCCTTCACCGGCATGGCCGACCGACCCGAGTTCGCTGACGCACGTGACATCGCGGCGGCGGTGATCGCGCCGTTCGTCGCCGGCGACCTCGACCTGGTGCAGCTCGTCTCGACGCGGTTCATCTCGGCCGGCACGCAGCGGGTCGAGGTCCAGCAGCTCCTCCCCATCCCGCTGCCGGGCGGCGAGGACGAGGGCGCCGCCGGCCCGGGCGACATCGACGAGCTGCCGGCCGCCGGAGCGGGCAGCGGCGCCGGCGGCTTCACCGAGTTCGAGCCGGACCCCGAGACCCTGCTGGCCCAGCTCATGCCGCAGGCCACAGAAGCGGAGATCTTCGCCGCCCTGCTCGAGGGCGCGGCGTCCTTCTTCACGGCGCAGCAACGAGCGATGGCAGCGGCCACCGAGAACGCGGACGAGCTCGTCCGCACCCTGACCCGGGTCATGAACCGCGCCCGTCAGGACGCCATCACCACCGAGATCATGGAGATCGTCGGCGGGGCCGAGGCGCTCCGCCAATCGAAGGGAGCATGACGCAATGACCACCCCGACCATGCAGGACACCGTGCCGGCCGGCTCGCTCGAGGACGGCCGGGTGGTGGCCATCGCCGGACCCGTCATCGACGTGGAGTTCCCGCCGCACGCGCTGCCGGAGATCAACCACGCCGTCGAGTTCAGCCTCGAGCTCGACGGGACCAGTCATCTGATCACGGCGGAGGTGGCCCAGCAGATCGGCGACGGCCGCGTCCGTTGCATCTGCATGCAGCAGACCGATGGTCTCGTGCGCGGCGCACCGGTGCGCAACCTCGGCCGGGGCATCACGGTCCCCGTTGGCAACGCGGTCCTCGGCCACGTGTTCAACGTCCTGGGCCAGCCGCTCGACACCGACGCCATCGGGCAGCCGGACGACTACTGGGAGATCCACCGCAACGCACCGGCGTTCGACCAGCTGGAGCCGCGGTCCCAGATGTTCGAGACCGGCATCAAAGTGGTTGACCTCCTCGAGCCCTATGTGCAGGGCGGGAAAATCGGCCTCTTCGGCGGCGCCGGCGTGGGCAAGACCGTCATCATCCAGGAAATGATCCACCGGGTCGCCGAGCAGTACAGCGGTGTGTCCGTGTTCGCCGGCGTGGGGGAGCGCACCCGCGAAGGCACCGACATGTGGCTCGAGATGCAGGAGTCGGGCGTCATCGACAAGGCCGCGCTGGTCTACGGCCAGATGGACGAGCCTCCGGGCGTGCGTCTGCGCGTCGGGCTGTCTGCACTGACCATGGCCGAGTACTTCCGCGACGTGCAGAACCAAGACGTGCTGCTGTTCATCGACAACATCTTCCGCTTCGTGCAGGCGGGCTCGGAGGTGTCGACGTTGCTCGGGCGCATGCCCTCGGCCGTGGGCTACCAGCCGACGCTGGCCGACGAAATGGGCGAGCTGCAGGAGCGCATCACCTCCACCAAGGGGAAGTCCATCACCTCCCTGCAGGCCGTGTACGTGCCCGCCGACGACTACACCGACCCGGCGCCCTTCACCACCTTCACCCACCTCGACGCGACGACTGAGCTCTCGCGACAGATCGCCGCGCTCGGCATCTACCCGGCGGTGGACCCGCTGGCGTCGACGTCGAACATCCTCTCCGCCGAGATCGTGGGCGACCGCCACTACGCGGTGGCCCGGCGGATACAGGAGATCCTGCAGCGCTACAAGGAGCTGCAGGACATCATCGCCATCCTCGGCATGGACGAGCTCTCCGAAGAGGACCGGGTGACGGTGAACCGGGCCCGCAAGGTGCAGCGCTTCCTGTCGCAGCCGTTCTTCGTGGCCGAGGTCTTCACGGGCGTGCCGGGCATCTTCGTGCCCATCGACGAGACGGTGGAGTCCTTCGAGGCGCTCGCCAACGGCGACCTGGACGACATCCCTGAGCAGGCCTTTCTCAACGTCGGCGGGGTGGAGTCGGTCCTGGCCAAGGCCAAGCAGCTCGAGGAGGGGGCCGGCTAGTGCCTGACGGCGTGTTCGGGGTTGAGGTGGTCACGCCGGAGAAGGCGCTCGTGGCCGGCCCGGCGACCGCGGTCATGCTGCGCACCTCGACCGGTGAGATGACGGTGCTCGACGGGCACACGGCGCTCGTCGGCGACGTGGTGCCCGGCCTGGTGCGGGTGGAGCAGCCGGACGGCACGCTGCTGCGGCTGGCCGTGCACGGCGGCTTCATCCAGGTCGACACGCGGGCCGGCGCGGCCGACGACCTCGTCGAAGGCGGCGAGGGCGGCCCGCTGCCCGGCATGACGACGCGTGTCACGCTCCTCGCCGGCGTGACCGAGCTGGCCGGGGACATCGACGTGCCGCGGGCCGAGAGAGCGCAGGAGGCGGCGGCCCAGCGGGTGTCCGAGCTGCAGGCCGGACGGGCCGGGCCGGCCGGCGACCTCGAGGGCGAGAGCGGTGGCGCCGATCTTCAACAGGCCGAGGCGGCGCTGGCCCGGGCCGAGCTGCGGCTGTCCGTGGCCGCCGGGGCGGCGTAGAAGCGCCCGCCCCGCCAGGACGTCAGTCGAACGAGATCGAGCTGAACTCGGCCAGCTTCTTCAGCGCGTGGTTGGCGTCGATCTTGCGCAGTGTGCCCGACTTGGAGCGCATGACGAGCGACTGCGTGGTGGCCCCGAACTCGTGATACTGCACGCCCTGCAGAAGCTCGCCATCGGTGATGCCGGTGGCGGCGAAGAAGCAGTTGTTGCCCTGGACCAGGTCTTCGGTGGTGAGCACGGCGTCGAGCTTGTAGCCGGCATCGATGGCGGCCGCCCGCTCGGCCTCGTCGCGGGGGTAGAGCCGGCCCTGAATTTCGCCTCCCATGCACCTGAGGGCGGCCGCGGCCAGCACCCCTTCGGGCGTCCCCCCGATGCCGAAGAGGATGTCGGTGCCGGCACCGGGCCAGCCGGTCGCGATGGCGCCGGCCACGTCGCCGTCGGTGATCAGGCGGATGCGGGCGCCGGTCGCCCGTACCTCGGCGATGAGCGCCTCGTGGCGGGGCCGGTCGAGGATGACCGCGGTCAGGTCGCGCACCGGGCGGCCCAGTGCCTTGGAGAGCGCGTCGAGGTTCTCGGTCGGGGTCTGCCGGATGTCGACGGCGCCCTTGGCCCGCGGCCCCACGGCCAGCTTCTCCATGTAGACGCAGGGCCCGGGGTCGAACATGGCGCCCCGCTCGGCGACGGCGATGACGGCCAGCGCGCCACCGCGGCCCATGGCGGTGAGCGTGGTGCCGTCGATGGGATCGACCGCGATGTCGGTCATCGGCGGCGTGCCGTCGCCGATCTTCTCGCCGTTGAACAACATGGGCGCGTTGTCCTTCTCGCCCTCACCGATGACGACGATGCCGTCCATGGGGACGGTCGACAGCACGGTACGCATGGCCTCGACCGCGGCGCCGTCCGCCCCCAGCTTGTCGCCCCGGCCCATCCAGCGGCTGGCCGCCATGGCGGCGGCCTCGGTGGTCCGCACGAGGTCCATGGCGAGGTTCCGGTCAGGGGCCTGGCGCGACGTAACCACGGCAATGACCATAGTGGGTGGGGCGTCGGGGGTCGCCGGGCGGGGCCGCCGCCAGCGGCGATACTTGAGGCCGTGGATCAGATCGTCGTCGAGCCCTCCGGACCGTTGTCGGGGACCGTCACCGCGGGTGGGGCGAAGAACTCGGCGCTGAAGCTCATGGTCGCCTGCCTGCTGGCCGAGGGTTGCACCGTGCTGTCCAACGTGCCGCGCATCGACGACGTCGAGACCATGGCCGAGGTGCTGCGGGCCATGGGCGCGCGGGTGGAGTGGCGCGACAACGGCGACCTGGCCGTGACCACGCCGCCGGTGGCGCAGCTCGACCCGTCGGCGCCACCCGAGTTGTTCGAGCGTATGCGGGCGTCCGTCGTGGTGTTGGGACTGCTCCTGGTGCGCTGCGGGTCGGTGCGGGTGCCGCTGCCCGGCGGCGACGACTTCGGCGACCGGCCCATCGACTTCCACGTCAACGGGTTGACCGCCATGGGGGCGCGCTTCGAGTCCTCGCACGGCGTGGTGCTCGGCACGGTGCCCCTGGGGCGCCTGGTGGGGACGCGGGTGGTGCTGGAGTACCCGAGCCACACGGCCACCGACAACCTGCTGATGGCGGCCGTGCTGGCCAAGGGCACGACGGTCATAGAGAACGCGGCCAAGGAGCCCGAGGTGGCCGACCTGGCCGCGCTCCTCTGCTCCATGGGGGCGGTGGTGCGCGGGGCGGGGACGTCGCGCATCGAGGTGGAGGGGGTGGACGAGCTGCACCCCACCACGCACTCGGTGGTGCCCGACCGGGTGGTCGCCGCCACCTACCTGGCCGCGGTCGGCATGGCGGGGGGCGAGGTGACGATCGCCGACGCCCGGCCCGAGCACATGGAGAACGTGTTGCGCAAGATGCACCAGATGGGCGTCGGCACCGAAATGGGACCCGGCGGGTTGCGGGCGTTCGCGTCGGAGCGTCTCGTGGCCGCCGACGTGGCCACGCTGCCCTACCCGGGGGTGGCCACCGACTACAGCCCGTTGCTCGTCGCCATGCTCACCGTGTCCGACGGCGTCGGCATCCTGACGGAGAACCTCTTCTCGGGGCGCTTCCGCTACGTGGAGGAGTTGCGGCGCATGGGCGCCGACATCCGTACCGAGGGCCATCACGCCATCGTGCGCGGTGTGCCCCGCTTGTCGGCCGCGCCGGTGCGGGCCCCCGACATCCGCGCCGGCGTCGCGCTCGTGCTGGCCGGGCTGGTGGCCGACGGCGAGACGGTCGTCAGTGGCGCCCACCACATCGGGCGCGGCTACGAGGACCTGGCCGGCGCGCTGCGCTCGCTGGGCGCCCCGGTGACCCGGAGGTGAGCCCGGGCGGTGGCGGTGCCGAGGCCGGCGCCGACCCGGCCGACCTGCTCGAGCGGGCCCGGGCGGACGACCGGGTGGCCCTGGCGCGCCTGCTGTCGTTCGTCGAGCGCGGCGGCGCCACG
>DATNLP010000056.1:0-3697 GCA_035602795.1 Acidimicrobiales bacterium
GCGCATGTACCCGGTGGCGGAGCGGCCCCAGATCGTGCTCGGCCTCGGGGTGGGCGAGTCGGAGGCCGCCGGCCGCCCGGGCGGCGACGTGCTCGGCCTGGGCGACCGGCCCTACCTCGTCAGCGTGGGCCGCGTGGACGAGCACAAGGGCTCCAAGATGCTCGCCTCGTTCTTCGCCACCTACAAGGAGCGCCATCCGGGGCCGCTGGCCCTGGCCCTGGTGGGCCCGGTCTCGTTCGAGCTGCCGCCGCACCCCGACATCGTGGTGACCGGCCCGGTGAGCGAGGCCGACAAGTGGGACATCGTGCGCGACGCGCTGGTGGCGATCTCTCCCTCGGCGCTCGAGTCGTTCTCGCTCGTGGTCATCGAGGCCTGGGTCGAGCGGGTGCCGGTGCTCGTCAACGGCAGCTGCGGGCCTACGCGCGAGAACTGCGAGCGATCCGGGGGAGGGCTGTGGTTCAGTTCCTACCCCGAGTTCGAGGCGACGCTGCAGCGCCTGCTGGCCGATGCCACCCTGCGCGCCACACTCGGTGGCCGGGGCCGCGAGTACGTGGACAGTCACTTCCGCTGGCCGGTCCTTGTCGCCCGTTACGAAAGGTTCCTTACCTCGGTGGTCGAGCGCGGCCGCGGCGTCCCCGGGGTGTTCTAGTCCTACTGCGGGCGCCGGCCCACCACCGTGTACATCGGTTGCTCAATCGCTTCGGTGGCCATGTCGTGCGAGAGGTGGTGGCGCTGGGCGTGGTACGTGACCTCGGTGCGGCCGAACCCAAGCCGGCCGAGCATGGAGACGACCGCACCGGGGTAGATCGACCACCAGTTGGTGACGTGGTGCTCGGCCGACGGCGAGAAGCGCATGATGTTGGACTCGGGCGGATGCAGGTCGTCCTGCAGCGGCTCCACCACGATCATGACGTCCTTGGTCCGCGCCGCCGCCTGCGAGAGCGCCCCCCAGGGCTCCCGCAGGTGCAGCAGGATGGCGCCGACCAGCGTCACGTCGAACGCGCCCAGGTCCGCGGGCATGTCGTAGATGCTCCCCTGGACGAACTTGGCCGACGAGCCGAAGGCGCGGTGGAGATACCACCAGGCATCGTGGTTGCGGTCGATGGTGTCCTGCATGACCCGGAGCCGGCCCTCGGGGTCGTCACGTCCCTGGACGGGCAGGGTGTCGATCGGCACGTCGAAGCCCGCTTCGAACGCCACCACCTCTGCCCCCTGCCGTTCCATGAAGTAGGTCAGGTACCCGGTGGCCGGCCCGAGCTCGAGCACACGCTGGCCGGCCAGGTCGACCCCGCCGAGGTAGTCGGCCTCGTGGCCCCGGAGATCCCAGGCGCCCGGCAACACCCGGCCGTCGGGCAGCTCCGTGGCGTGGTACCAGGTGAAGTCGCTGAGGTCCGCCCCCTCACGAAGCTTGGCGAGCGCCTCCTGGTGCGCCGGGTCCAGCTGCCCCAGGTACCCGCGTGGCGGGTAGTACGGCAACAGGGGCCGACGTCCGCCCGGAGCCGGAGCCGAAGCCGGCTCGGGCGCACCGCCCTGCTCGTTGTCGCGTCGCCTCAGCATGGCGCGTCACTTTAGGCGGGGCCCGGGGGCCCCAACGGGGACTAGAACCCGAACATCCCCACCATGGGCCGGTTCAGGTGCTGCCCGCCCATGGAGCCCCGGAACGGCGCGTCGCCGTAGGCGAAGATGCCGCCGTCCGACGCCACGAACCAATAGCCGTAGCCGTCGTCGGCGGCCTGCATGGCGACGACGGGCTGATTGAGGTGGATGTTGCCCGTCGAGCCGAAGAAGGGCGCGCCGAACGAGAAGACGCCTCCGTCGGCGCCGATCAGCCAGTAGCCGCCCGTGACCGGGTCGGGTGTGATGCCGACGATGGGCGCGTTGAGATGGAGTCCTCCCGTGTCCCCGGAGAAGATGGCGTCGCCGAAGGAAAACACGCGTCCGGTCGTGCTCACCTCCCAGTAGCCCTGGCCGTCGGGCGTGGCGGCGATGCCGACGATGTCCTGGTCCGGCACCGACGCCGCCGACCCCCAGAAGCCGGCGTCGCCGTAGTTGAACACCCCGCCGTCGGAGGCCACCAGCCAGTAGCCGCCGCCATCGGGCGTGGCCGCGATGCCCACCACGGGCGCGTTGAGATGGAGGGAGCCGGTAGAGCCGTAGAAGCCGGCGTCGCCGTAGTTGAACACCCCGCCGTCGCGTGCCGCGAGCCAGTACCCGCTGCCGCCGGGTGCGGCCGCCATGCCGACCACCGGTGCGTTGAGGCTGAGGCTCCCGGTGCTCCCGCAGAAGTCCTGCCCGAACGCGAAGATGCCGCCGTCGGAGCCCACGGTGAGGTAGCCGTTCTGGGCCGCGTCGGGGCGCTGGCACGTCCCGAGCGGGTTGCCGCCGCCGACGAAGCCCGACAGCTGGGGGTCGTGATGGAACTGGGGCCAGCTGCCCGCCTCGTCGACCGCGGCGCCGTTGGACCCGGCCACCTCGAAGTGCTGCGCGACGCCCTGCACCGCACAGCCCGCGCACAGTGCGTAGTACCCCGCCAGCGTGATGCCGATGGTGCCGTCGGCGTCGCCCGTGACCAGCGGCGCGTTCTGGAACCCCATGGTCCCCGTCGTGCCGTCGTCATCCGAACCGTCGTCGAAGTGGGCCACCTCGGCGCCGGTCTGCCCGTCGAGGATCTCGACGCCGAGGTCGGTCGGCACAATGACGTCCTGGTACCCGGTACCCAGGTCGGCGGTCGTCACCGACCCGTAGACGGCGCCGAGCGCGGCGGTGTGCCAGATGGGCTGGCCGGTGGTGGCGTTGAGCGCCCACACCGACCCCGTCGTGATCGACGACGCCGTGCCCTCTATGACGGCCAGCTGGCCGTTGCCCTGGATGTCGGCCAGCGCCGGGCTGCCGCCCGTCAGGCCGTCCAACGTGTCGCTCCAGACCGGGTTGCACCGGGTGTCGAAGACCTTCACCGTGTCCTCGTCGCTGGCGCCGGGGAAGAAGCTTCCCGTGCCCGTGGCGATGCCGTAGGCGCCGCCCGGGAGGATGGGCCCGACGGCGGGCGACGAGTCCACCTCCTCGTTGGTGGTGGCGCTGCACACGAGGCCGCCGTGGTCGTTGTAGATGCGGAGGTGCCCGCCGTCGGCGTAGTGGTAGCCGTAGGCGAAGCCGGTGGACGACGCGCCGCCCGAGACGAAGTCGTCGGAACCCGTGCCGTAGAGGTCACCGACGGCGGCGGTGGAGAAGACGCTGTCGGCCGAGAACTGCGGCCATCCCGCAGTGGGGGTCCCGTTCGCCGTGCTGAGCGCGTAGGTCTCCTGCCCGAGCGACCCGGCTTCCACCAGCGAGCCGCCGTCGCCGATGGCGGGCGAGGCCTGGACACCCACGTCGTCGAGTGTGTCCGTCGCCGGGTTCGTCACCACCTGGTTCCATACCTCGCTCCCGCCCGGCGAGTAGGCGTAGTAGCCCCCCTCCTCGGGCAGGGCCGCGTTGCCCGCGCCGAAGTAGAGGTTGCCGTCGTTGGGATCGACCGACGCCGTCGAGTCGACCGGCGGGCTGCCCGGGATCTCGACGCCCTGGACGGCCGGGCTGGCCGGTGTGCCCCCCACGCCTGTGATGCACCCCTGGGACGAGCCGGTGGTGGGCGACGTGGTGACGCCCCCCCAGCCGGGCAGCACGGCACCGTTCTGCAGGTCGAGGCCGTAGATCTCACCCT
>DATNLP010000629.1:0-20355 GCA_035602795.1 Acidimicrobiales bacterium
CTTGCGAATAGAGCAGTTCCGCGTACCAGCCGTCGGTCTCTGAGCGGTCAGTTTCAACCCCTGGGGGGCGTGTCAGCCGGCCTCGGGCCAGTGGGCTCCACGGGATCGTGCCGACACCCTCGTCGACGCAGAGGGGCAGCATCTCGCGCTCTTCCTCACGGGCGAGCAGGTTGTAGTGATCCTGCATCGACACATAGCGCGCCCAACCATTCTGCTTTTGGAGGTGGAGCGACTTGGCGAACTCCCACGCCTTCATTGAGGAGGCTCCGAGGTAGCGAACTTTGCCTGCCTTGACGACGTCGTGCAGTGCCTCGAGCGTCTCCTCCATCGGGGTCGCCGGGTCGTGTCGGTGGATTTGGTAGAGATCGACATAGTCGGTGCCGAGCCGTTGGAGGCTGTAGTCGATCTCAGTGAAGACGGCTTTGCGAGACAGACCCGATCCATTTGGCCCGGACCGCATGGGGTGGCGCAGCTTGGTCGCGACGACGATCTCGTCGCGGTTGGCGAAGTCCCTCAGCGCCCGACCAGTGATCTCTTCGCTCGAACCCTGCGAGTACATGTTCGCCGTGTCAAAGAAGTTGATGCCGCTCTCGACGGCCAGCCTGATCAGCGGGCGGCTCTGCTCCTCATTGAGCGACCAGGCCGGGTGGCCTCGTTCGGGTTCGCCATAGCTCATGCAACCGAGGGCGATGGGGGAGACGTCGAGGCCGGTGGTGCCGAGCTTCACGTAGCGCATACGGTGCTCCTTCACGTCATGATAGGCCCACCGGGGTACAATCGGAGAGCTCTCCGGATGAGAGTAGCGGAGAACTCTCCGTATCGCAATGGCTCTCTCGACCACCATGGAGATAGGGATGCCCGATCCACAGTCAGCCACGATGCGAATTGATGCCCAGCAAAACCGGGCCCGTATCCTCGAAGTTGCTCATGATCTGCTGGCCGCGTCGAGCGACGCCTCGCTGAACTCGATAGCTCAGGCGGCAGGCGTGGGGCCGGGGACGCTGTATCGACACTTTCCCACTCGAGAAGCGCTGCTTCTGGCCCTCTACCGCCATGACGTGCAGCGACTGGTCGATTCTGCACCAAAGCTCCTGCGAGAACATCAGCCGCTTGAAGCCCTCACCTTGTGGTTCGAACGTCTCTCCTCTTACATTCGACTCAAGCACGGACTGGGTGATGCACTCGATGCCTCCACCAAAGAGGCCATCACCAATGAGACGTACGGACCGGTGGTGGAGGCCATTGGCCTCATGCTCCAAGCAGGACAGGCGGATGGAACCATCAAGCTCGGCCTCGACCCAGCCGACGTTTTACTCCTCATGGGCTGCTTATGGCGCACCCCAAATACGTCCGCCGGCCGTTCTCAGATCCGGCGCTTACTCGAAATCATCACCAATGGCCTTCAGCCCTGACCGTCCAAGGCGCGTCATGACCGCGATTCGTACAGGGGCAGTGCTTGTCGGCATCTGGCGAGGGGTCAAAGACCTTCGCACGGGATCGCCAACTCCATCTACGACTGGAGCGGATGCTGCCACCCGTTCAACTGGACCTAGACCGCCGACCAGATCCTCGAAGACCGCCAACGCCAAAGAATCTCATTCACAGTCCGCCCGCCGAGAGGAAGGAAAGAACAGTGCTTGACCACATTTACATCTCGGTAAGCGACGTGCCGCGCTCCCTGGCGTTCTATGCGGCAACCCTGGAGCCCTTGGGGTGGAGAGAACTCGGGAGCTACGACTCCTCCACCGGACCCGCGGAAGTTCCTGATCTCTACGGATTGGCCGACGGGGCCTACGGCTTCGGCGTCGCAGTCGGCTCCAGTATTTGGCTACGCCAGCGTCAGTCGGGTGAAACCGGACTCTACGTAGGGTTTGTTGCTGACGATGAGGCCGAGGTCAACGCCGCGTACGCTGCAGCGATTGAGGCTGGCGGAACGAGCGAGGGCGAGCCGGCGATACGAGTGTATTTCGGACCGAGCTATTACGCAGCCAACATCGCAGACTTCGACGGCAACCATCTGGAAATAGTTCACAAGAGCTTCAACCCGCCAAGCCGTCAGCATCTCGTGTAGACGGCGTCGAAGACATCGCTGTGGCGCCAGAACACGGCCAACGGCCAAGAACTTCATTCCCGATTCATTAGCAAGAGTACGGCGCTTATCGACCCCGCGGCGTGGTTCCTTCCTCGCCAGCTGACTTTGCGGCATTGCGCGTTGAGCGCGGCGGATAGTAGAACGCTCTACTACAGCGTCGGATTGGGTGGACGGGCTGGAAAATGGGTGGACGGAGTCGCTGGCCATGGGACTGGCTACGACCGGGTGGACGAAAACCCACACCTTGCCAAGGTGAGGGTCGCGGGTTCGAATCCCGTCTTCCGCTCTCGGACCCGTTTGGGAGCGAGACACGGGTACTCTGGAGCTGTGGACGCGCAGCCCGTGATGACCGCTGAAGAGCTGATCGAGCGCGTGCGCCATGCCGCACCCCCTACTTCGGACGACGTGACGATCCTGTGGGATGGCCGGCGCCTGGACTCACGCGAGAGTGTGATGGAGTGGCTGGCTGAGGTGCAGGTGAAGCGCGCCGAGGAGGCCGCCGCCGACGCCAATGCCGAGCCTTGAGGGTGCGTCGCACGATCTCGGACTCCTGATCGAAGTCCTGAACCGCCACGGAGTGGAGTATCTGATGGTGGGAGGGGTCGCCGCCATCGGCTACGGAGCCCAGCGTGCGACCGAGGACGCCGACTGCGTGGTGCGCCGAGACCGGGCCAACCTCGACCGTCTCGCCGTCGCCCTCCGGGAACTGCACGCTCGTCTGCGTGTCGGCGGGATGACAGACGTTGAGGCCCAGATGCTCCCAGTTCAGATCGATGGTACGACGCTCGACATGGCCGGAATGTCGACGTGGATGACTGATGCAGGCCCATTCGATGTGCTCGCTGGACTCGAAGCTTCCGACGGCCGTCTGGTGCCCTACGAGGAGCTGGCGCAGCGGGCAAGCGTGCTTCAAGGCGACGGATTCGTGATCCGGGCCGCGAGCCTGCGGGACATTATCTCGGCCAAGGAGCGGGCTAACCGGCCCAAGGATCGAGAGGCTCTACCCGAACTCCGTGCGCTACGGGATGCCCAAGGCGGTGCAAGTCAATCGTGATCCAAAGCGGCCGTGTCTGTCCCTCTTCGACTTGAAGGCGCAGACGGAATCATCACAGAGCCTTTGGTAGATCTCCGTATCGACATATGGACACTGGAGCGTTGTCAGCAGCCAAGTTCGATATGACGATTGCGCAGGAACCAACCAGCCCAAGCCCGACGCACGGATCGTGGCAAAACAAGCCCATCCCAAAGGTCGAGTAGTTCATCGACGTCAATTGAGAAGCGGATATCCTCGGCAGTATCCTGCTAACGATCGCGTTGAGACCGCACACGGTTGCGGTCCTTGACCGTCTATTGCGGCAGCGCCGCGGTCTGGTCGGCGTGCCAGCGGAGCAGGAAGAGGAATCGCTCCATAGCATCCTCGACTCGGACTCGGTCCCCTGTCGTGAGCAGATCGAGCAGGAGTCCGGTAACCGTGGCGATCGCCAGTGTGGCGGAGATGTCGTCGATGGCGGCCAGAGGTTCGTCGAGCCAGTCACGGATCGCATGGTTGAGGAAGTCCGAATAGCGGTCGGGGCTACGAAGCGCGAGGCCGTACGCCTCGAAGAAGAGCCGCATGAGGGGACCTTGGTCGGGATCAGATACCCACGTCCATACAACTCCCAGGCCCGAGCGATGAGTCTCTGACTCGGCTCCGCGTCCGAGTGCTCGCAGTCGATCACGTACTCGGCCCAGCAGTTCTTCAACGAGGTGCTCCTTCGTGCCGAAATGATGGAGCAGCACCGGTGCTTGTGTTCCGAGCGCGAGAGCCAAGGGCCGCAGCGACAAATCGGAGATGCCGTTGGCGACGACGTATTCGACAGCCCCGTCGAGAAGTTCCTCGCGGCGCTTCGGGTCAGGCGGTCGGGCCATCACCGAGCAGAACTTGGTAGGGAGGTCGCGAATTTTCTGATTGACGGCGGTGCACGCCAGTTACTATAACAATCGTAACAATAACTACACGCACCCCACGAGGAGTACCCGAACGTGACGCTCGACTACCTCTCCATCATCTCGGACGAGACCTCTCGCATCGTGAATGCGTACGAACGGGATCCATACGCAGCGGTTCCATGGTCCGACCGCTGGTCCGTCGGCACGGTTGCCCGACACGTAGCGGGGACGCATCACGTAGTGGCCGAGGTGGTGCGAGGACGACCCGACGCCAACTTCGGCCTGTTCGCTGACCAGCAAACACCACCGAAGGACTCCCCCGAATTTGTCCCATGGTTCCGCTCTGGGACTGCCTGGCTACTCGATCAACTGTCGAGTGTTTCCGCCGACGACGAATGTTGGTCGTGGTTCGCGCCCGGGCGTCGCGTCGGCTGGTGGGCTCGTCGCATGGCACTCGAAGCTGTCGTCCACCGTTCGGACACCGATGCGGCACAAGGGCAGGACTTCTCGGTCGCACCCCAGATCGCAGCGGACGGGATCGATGAATTCCTCGACGTCTTCGTCGCAGCATCGCGAGCTGCACAGGATGCCCCGGCCGGACCGACAATAGGCTTCGAGTGCAGCGATCGAGGTGATCGGTGGTGGCTTGATCTCTCGGAGCGGGGAGGCAGAATCGTGAGTCGCGACCCTCGCGCTGTATCGGTCAGCATCCGTGGAACCGCCGAACAACTCCTTCTCCTTGCCTGGGGACGAGTATCCATATCTGATGCCGCTGGGGTGGAGGTGTCCGGCGATGCCGAAGAGCTGGCTCGGTGGTCGGAACTTATTCCGCCCATGTGAGATATCCGCACATGTGCCGCCATCGAGTTGGAGCACATCTGTCGTCGCCGGATACTGCTGGATTATCCCGAGGAGGTCCCGGGATGCCCGTGGCCAGGAGAAGTCCAAGAGCTCATGCTCGTAGTAGAGCGCTCTACTACAGAGGCGGACCCAGTGGACGGGGCGGAAATTCGGTGGACGGAACAGCACGACAGGGGAGTGCGGCCCAATACTGAGACCAAAAACACCACGTTGCCAACGTGAGGGTCGCGGGTTCGAATCCCGTCTTCCGCTCCAATTGATGTGGCTCTTCGGATTCTGGCGGGGAGCTGACGGCTCTCACCGGACGACGATCGAGCCCAACACGCGCCAGTTCGGTCTGCCGGCGTAGAGCAACGCACGGATCCGATAGTTCTCGAAGTTGCGGAATCCGAAGGCGATGCGCTTGATGCGCTTGATTAGGTTGTTGAGGGCCTTGGTGGGCCCGTTGGACACCCGGGCCAAGTGGAAGTTGGCAATTTTGTCGAACCAGGTTCTGATGGTGCGTCCGAGCTTTTGGATCTCCGGTGTCATGGCGCGCTTGAGGCAGTGGGATTGGAGCTCTGTGAGCATCCGGCGGGCCTCATCGGGGTCGAGCGTCCGATAGAAGTCACGCAGGCGCTCCTTGACGCGATAGGCGATGGCGACTTCGGCGTCGGGATCACCCAGCTCGAGCAGTGACCACAGGCGCTCGGTGGCCGCCGTGTCGAGCTTCTCCTCGCCGAGGAGCAGCACCCGGCGCGCCCGATAAAGCGGGTCGTCTCGGTGGCCCCGGTGCCCGATCTGTTCGACCTGGACCCGACGACGGATGGCGTCGAGGCAGCGGTTGGCCAAAGAGATGACGTGGAAGGGGTCGACCACCTGGGCCGCTTTGGGCAAGATGACCGTGTAGACCGCGGCGTAGGTGGCCGACATGTCGAGGGTCCCGTAGGCGATCCGCTCCTTCCAGGCCACCGGCTGCTTGTCGATCCGAAGTTCCTTGTGGGCAAGATGTCGATGATCTGGTGGTTCTCCACGTCGGCGACGGTCGTGAGGCTACGGGTCAGGCGTTGGCGAATTGTTTGCGGGGCGCTCGGACACCCTTTGGATCAGAGGGGAACGGTGTATCGGGCCGAGGACGGCGGAGAATCCCACCTAGCAGGCACAAGGATGATGTGCAGATGTCGTCGGCGAAAAAGCCCCATCGAACCACCGCAGGCTGAGGGTGGATCACCTCCTTGATTAGGCGACGGGTGATACTGGGAGCGAGCAGGGCATCGCAGCGGCAAGGGTCCGGATAGCGGCGATCAGCTCCTCGGGGACAGAGTCTCTCAGTAAGAACCCGCGAGCCCCAGCCCGTAACGCACCGTAGACGTATTCGTCGAGATCGAAGGTGGTGGGGATCAGCACTCGCGTGGCCGTCGTTTGATCGGACGCTATGGCCCGCGTCGCCTCGACTCCGTTGAGGTCGGGCAGTAGGACGTGCGACTTCCCGGTGGCCACTGACCGCAAGAGAGGCGGCATGTTCTGTAACGCCAGGCCGCACAAGACGCCACCCAAAGTCTTCCGATATGGGCTTGCCACTCAGCACCCCCGGGGAACCAGGTCCAAGCGTGACAGCGTAAATCGCCCCGGCGCGAGGACGATTTCGAACTCGAGTTCTTCCCGTGGAAGATGCCGCTGCCAGGCAGTAGCCCGACCCATCCCCAGAGTCCTTGTACGCAGCCAGAAGCCGAAGATGACGAGGAAGACAGGGGCGAGGGGAGCAGCTGAGAGCAGGAGGCTGGCCTTGGGCCGGTTGCTAGAAGCCATCGCGATCCGACCAACCTGGACGAAGCCTGGATTTGGTCGGCCCCAAGTCGGCTTCAGTCCTCCGCGGGCTCTCCGAGTTCGAGTTCTCACACTCAGAAGGGACCAATGTCCCGTACGGAAGGGACCAAGGTCCCCGTTCAGAACGTCACCCAATCGGCCACCATGGAGGAGTGGCCACTTCCCCCGACATCAACCCACTCAGAGCGACAAACGCAGAGTTTGGAGTCGTCGTCGGGGCTGAAGGCTCAGCACGTTCCGAAGGCGCAGCCGGGTCACTGAATTACCCCACAGCTCTTGAGCGCGACGTGGTCTCCGAGGGCAGCCTGCACTACCACCTTCGACCCATCCGGCCCGACGATGCGAGTCGACTGATCGAGTTCCATAACCGTCTCTCACCTCGCTCGTGCTATTTGCGATTCTTCACCTTCCACCCAACCCTGTCCCCGAAGGAGGTCGAGCACTTCACCTGCGTCGACTACTTCGACCGGCTGGCTCTGGTCGCTGAAGTCGACGGCACCTTGATCGCAGTGGCTCGATTCGACCGGCACGAAGGCACGACTGAAGCTGAAGTCGCCTTCGTCGTGGCCGACGGCTACCAGCACCATGGGATCGGGTCACTACTTCTCGATGAGCTGGTGTTAGCAGCCAGGGAAAGGGGGATAACGACCTTTCTAGCTGACACCCTGTCGGAAAATCGCGCCATGCTCGATGTCTTCTTGCATGCAGGCTTCAATGTCCAGACCGATACCGAGTATGGGACGGTCTACTTACGCTTCGACATCACGCCAACCGAGTCCTTCGGGCGAGCGTTGGCTTCCAGGGAGCAGAGACGCCAGATCAGGCCAATCTGTCCTTTGCTCGAAGTGGCATCAGCGCGGCAGTGCTGATCGTGGCCGGACCCTCAGGTGCATGCGCCCACGATGGCGGGCGGTTGCACCCCGAACAGCAGGGCCGGATCTTCTCTGTGATGGACGGCGTGCGGGACCTGAACCTCGACGACGAGATCGAGTTCGTCACCACCCCGAAGGCCGAGGTCCAAGATCTGGCTCGGGTGCACTCGACCAAGTACCTGACCGAACTCGAAGCTTTCTGCAATGAGGGCGGAGGCGACCTCGACCCGGACACGTACGCCCGATCGGACTCCTTCGGTGCGGCCCGCCGGGCCGCCGGCGCCGGCCTTGAAGCTATCGCTGCGCTCGAACGTCGAGGCGATGGGGTCGCCTTTGTTCCGGTGCGACCACCAGGTCACCATGCCGAGAGAGACCGCGCCATGGGGTTCTGCCTGCTCAATAACGTCGCCGTCAGCGCGGCGTCGTTGACGGCCAAGGGTCATCGGGTCCTCATCGTGGACTGGGACGTTCATCACGGCAATGGGACACAGGCCATTTTTTGGGACGACCCCAACGTGCTGTACGTGTCGACCCACCAGTGGCCGCTCTTCCCGGGTTCGGGCCGGGCCGAAGAGGTCGGCGGTTCCGACGCCCTCGGGCTCACGGTCAACATCCCCCTCCCGCCCGGAGCCACCGGTGACGTGGTTCGCTGTGCTCTCGACGAAGTTGCCCAGCCCGTGATCGATCGGTTCGCCCCGGATTGGGTGCTCGTCTCATGCGGCTTCGATGCCCATCGGGCCGATCCGCTCGGCGAACTGGCCCTCTCCACCGGAGACTTCGCCGACTTGGCCCGGTTGGCGCGCGCCTATGCCCCACGGCCAGGCCGATTGGCCCTCTTCCTCGAAGGCGGATACAACGCCGGGGCACTGCGTACCTCGGTCGCCGCCACGTTCGGCGCCCTGCTCGACCAGCCAAACGACGCCGAAGCACGAACTTCGGGTGGCTCGGGCCGCGAGGCGGTCGAAACAACGAGGCGCGCTCGGGACCTTGCTATCGACACGCTGGGGTTGGCGAGTCTGGCCGCAGGGGGCCAGTGGTGAGTGCCGTGACTTCGATCGCTGTGGGCTACGACGGCTCACCTGACTCGAAATCCGCGCTGAGGTGGGCGGCCAATCTGGCGGCCCAATGTCACGCCCGGCTTATGGCGCTCCATGCAGTGGGTCTCCTCGGACACGCCCGGTTGGCCACCAAGGCCACTCCGCACCGAGACGAAGCCGTCAGGATCGCGATGGACGCCGGTCTTGAAGAGGTGGCCTTTCGTTGGATGGAGGTGGACGGGAACCCGTGCTCGGCGCTGCTTCGGCTAGCCGATCCGGCGACACCCGTTGATCTCTTGGTTGTCGGTTCTCGTGGGGGTGGACAGCATGGCGGGAGTCTCCTGGGCAGCACGAGCCTCGAGCTCGTCGAGCATGCAGGCGTCCCCGTCGTCGTGGTCCCCGCTTTGGCTGTCTGAATTCGACTAGGTCCTTCGGGCGCGCCTGGGCAACGGACCTGGAGCTGCGAACTGGCTGGCGGGTAGCGACAAAAAGTGGGTGGTTTCGTCCGCCGGGACTCAGCAGGTCAATGGTCCGAATGGGCCCTAGTGCACCCTCGTCGGGGGACAGGGCTGCGGTTCATCAACATCGCCGTCATCCTCGACGCCACCCTCGTTCGAGTCCCGTGCGGTGTGCGACCCGATGAAATCCAGTCGCCCGTGATGAGGATCATCGTACGACCTCGTAGTGCAGGTGGGTGACGCCCGGCGCTGGGACGATTTCGACGAGGCGCAGTTCCACGTGCTCGGGTAGTTCCTGGAAGAACGGACGGCCGCCGAGAGCAGGATCGGCACCAGGTGCAGGATCAGCTCATCGACGAGCCCCGCCCGCAACGCCTCGGTTACGACGCCGCCTCCCATGAGACCGACGTCCTTGTCACCGGCGGCCTCGCTCGCCGCCGCGATGGCGTCCACGATGCCGGTAGTGACCAAGGTCTGCCGCTCGGTCATCTCCGGCGCCGGTCGATGGCTGAGAACGAACAGCCGCGCCGTGGGGTGCGGCCCGCCGCCTCCCCAATGGCTGGAGTGCTCGTAGGTAGTGCGCCCCGCTACCGCCGCCCCCACGCGTGCCGCGAGCATGTCGAAGACCCGAGCGCTGGGCTCGCTCAGCCTGAAGTTGTTGAACGCTCGGCTGGGCGTGTCGCGGTCGCCGCACCAGTCGAACAGCATCGGCGCGTCACCGAGGCCGCGACCGAACCCGTCACCACTGTCACTCGGGTCGCGACCGCTGATGTAGCCGTCCACCGACACAGCGAAAGCGCTGAATACCCTGCTCATCACACGGCTCCGTTCGTTTCGTTCCGGTAAAGGACTCCGTCAAAGTCGCCAATGATTGATCCCTCTCTCAACGCGCTCAGAAGTGCATTGCGCTCGGCCCGCCATTCCTCGGCCGACACGATCATCAGCAACAATTGCAGTAATACTCACTACGAGCCCTAGGTGGATCGCAGCGGAATTTTGGCCCTTCCGTGGTCGCGGCGCTCCCCTTCAGTCCTTTGCCCGGTCTCCGAAGCCACTTTCGGGCTCGCCTCAAAACGCAGCCGGTGTCAACTCACCTGACGCTCACGGCCTTTCCAGTACTTGTGCCGCAACTCGCGCTTGAGTGGCTTGAACGCCCCCGAAAGCGGGAGCGGACCGTCCTGAAACTCCACGGACTTCGGGACCTTGAACCCTGCCAGGGAGTTGCGGGCGTGATCGATCAATTCTTCGGCTGTCGCCTTCCCGTTCTCTCTGAGAACGACAATTGCGTGCACGGTCTCCCCCCAGGCGTCGCTGGGGATCCCAATCACCGCGACCTCTTGTACGGCGGGATGAGAAGCCAAGGCGTTCTCTACTTCGGTGGAATAGACGTTCTCTCCACCGGTAACGATCATGTCCTTCAGCCGATCGGTGAGGTGCAAGAGGTTTTCATCGTCGAAGAAACCCATATCGCCGGTGCGATACCAACCATCACGAATCGCGGCTTTGGACTCTTCTGGTTTCTTCCAGTATTCGCGCATGAAATTCCCCCCCCGGGCGCAAACCTCCCCTACCTCTCCCTGCGGGAGGGCTTTGCCGATCGTGTCGGTAATGGAAATGTCGATTCCAAACAAGGGCCTGCCGGCGGTTGTAAGAGCAATGCCACCACGTCGGTGGTCCTCGGGGCCGAGGAACGTCAGCGCGGATGCTGCTTCGGTCATTCCATAACCTTGTAGAAAGTCAGTGTCCGGGAGCATCTCCAGCCATCGAGTAATGAGATCCTCCGATATCGGGGCCGCACCGTAGACCAGCTGGCGGAGAGAACGCAGATGCTTTGGTGAGAAATTCTCGACCCGCTCGAGCATCGACAACATGATCGGGACCACCATGGTGGTGTCGATTTCCTGCTCCTCTATGACGCGCAGGACGAGATCCGCGTCGAACAAGGGGATCGTCACCGAGGTGGCCCCGCTGGCGGGAATACCGAGTACGCCGGCAACGAGAGCTGCGTGGAACATGGGCGACTGAAACAGAAAGCGCCGCTCCTCGCGGAGCCCTAACGCTGCCAGCACGTGGTACACATTGAGTACCTCGGCGCGCTGTTGGAGCACGACACCCTTGGGGAAGCCGGTTGTTCCTCCCGTGTACATCAGAACCGCGGCGTCCTCCTCGTCCGGCTCGGGCGGCATGATCGGACGGCCGACCGCCACCAGGTCTTCGTACCCGAGAACGGCGCCGGATAGTCCGGAAGCACCTCTGCCCGACTCTCCGCCGATCATGACCACCGTGTCGACCATTGCACCCTCGTTTCTGGCTCGGTCCAGGAGACTGGAAAACAACGCGTCGGTGAAGACGACGTTGGAACCAGAATCGTTGAGGACATACGCCAGCTCTGAGGGCGCGAAGCGGATGTTCAGCGGGTTGATGATGCCAGCTCCGAACATCGCGGCGTGATACAACTCGATGTACTCATGGCTGTTCGCCGCCAGCACTGCGAAACGGTCGCCTGGCCTTAAGCCGAGCACGTCTCGCATGGAGTTGGCTAGCCGCATGAGGCGATCCATGTGGTTTTCAAACGTGCCGTGGTAGCGGGCACCTGTCCTCGACACATCGACAAAAGCGACCTTGTCCGCGAGTTGTTCGGCGCGCTGCAGCAAGAGTCTGGGATACACGAGTTCCTTCATTGACGTTCAAACTCCTTCAATTTTGGCTATCTATGCCACTGCCTGAGGCTCCCGCCGCCACCACGCATCTGGGCGCACGAGCGCGACCATCGCGTTGGTGCTCGCTTCCATGCGTAGCGGTCCAGGACGAGGTCCTTGTTGGTCGCTCGCGTGTGCGATCTTCACCCAACTTCCTCAGTTCAAACCTGCAACGCCGCCGGACATCAGGATCGAATCAGCATCGCCGAGCCAGTCGTGGCTCCATACAACTGCCCGCTGGTGGCTGCCGGCTCCGTGGCCCTCGCCGGCCGGTCTGGTACTCACGAGGTAGGCGCCCACGTCTTCCCAGCGTACGGCCCTCTCGACCGGCTCAGACGATGGCGGTGTCATGCCGGTAGGCGATGGCGGCAAGGGGGATCAAACACAAGGTCCAGATCGCGACGACGATCCAGCCCTCGGCGGGCCAGCTCCCGCTTCCGACGACCGTCTTTCCTGCATGGACGAGCCAGAAGGACGGAAGCAGCTTCACGATCGTGAGCATGACGCCCGAGGTGAAGAGCTGGCCGAAGGCGCCGCCGAGGAGGGCTAGGAGGACGACGAACCCGCCCATTGCCGCGGGGAGGGCATCGACGCTGAGCACGTGACCGAGAGCGATGCCAACTGCGACGAAAGGCGCCAGACCGACGAGGAGCAGGCCGGTCATCTCGAGCCACTGGGCCGCATCGAGGCGCACCCCGAACAGCGTGCCGGCCAGGTACAACAAGGCCAGGGTGAGCAACGCGATCAGGTAGGCCGTGAGGACCTTGGCCACGATCTCGTTCCGTGCCCGTAACGGCGTGATGCGCAGCGCACGGACCCAGCCCTTGGCCCGGTCGCGGGCGATGCGCGCGCCCGGATTGATTGAGCCCCACATGGCGCCGTAGGCGGCCATCCCCGTCATGAAGTACAGCGGGAACGAGATGCCGTCGGTCACCGCATGGCGCTTCGACGGTACGATCACGCAGTAGACCACGAGGGGCAACCCAAAGGAGAGGAAGAGGGTCCGCCAGCTACGCAGCGCCCGAAGGAGCTCGTAGCGCACGTGGGTAGCCCCACTCACCTGAGCTCCTGTCCTACAAGACTTGGCGCTACACCGACGGTGTCTCGATCGTCGTGATCATCCTTATCGACGGTGAGCTCCAAGAATGCCTCTTCGAGGCTCGCCCCGCTCACCTCGACATCCCGGGTGTTCGGAAACTTGCTGAGCAGGGCGCCGAGAGCGGCATCGGTGTCAGAGCACGACAGGGTGATCGCGTCCCCGTGACGTTCCGCGCTCAACACCCCCGGCAGTGCCCCCAGCTCGGCGAGGCCGGCGCCCGGCAACGTCGCCCTGATCGAACGCGAGCCGACCTTGGCCTTGATCTCGGTGGCGGGACCATCGGCGACGATCTGGCCTCGGGCCATGAGCACGATCCGATCCGCGTTGGCATCGGCCTCCTCGAGGTAGTGGGTGGCGAAGAGGATCGTCTTGCCCCGCTCCGCAACCGCCCGCATGGCCTGCCAGAACTCGCGTCGGCCCTCGACATCGATCCCCGAGGTCGGCTCGTCGAGAACCAGCAGATCGGGGTCGCCGACAAGCGCGGCGGCAAAGCCCACCCGCTGGGCCTGACCACCGGAGAGCTTGCTGGCCCAGCGTTCTGCGATGTCTGCGATCCCCGTCTGACGCAGCACTTCGTCGACGCTGAGCGGGTGTGGGTAGTACGACGCTACCAACGCGACCAGCTCGCGAACCCTGAGTTGATCGGGTGGCGACCCGTCCTGGAGCGTGCCGCCGATCCAGCCGGACTTGACTGCTTCGGTCGGCGATGCACCGAAGACAGCGACCGTTCCGCTGTCGGGTCGGCTGAGCCCGAGGATCATGTCGATGGTCGTCGTCTTGCCGGCGCCGTTCGGCCCGAGAAGGGCCACCGTCTCGCCCGGCGCGACCGCCAGGTCGATACCGCGGACCGCCTGGACCGAGCTGTAGGACTTGGCCACCTTGGACAACTCGATCCCCATCCGGACCGGCTCGGGCGCACTCATAGGACGATCCTGACCTTCAGCGGCCGCCAAGCGGTAGTGAGTTCTCACACATTCAGACCGTGAGATTTGTCATGGGAAGATGAGCGCCCGAGGGCTTCACCCTGGCGCGGAGTTGCCGTACGGCGTGACCGAACCCAGAGTTCAACCACGTCGGACCTCATCTTCGCGCTTAACGGCGGTGCGGTGTCGACCGGAATCAGCACCGACTCGGTGACAGCGTGAGGGTCTCGATCTTGGCACCGCCCCGCCATACTGACCCCGAGGTGGGCCGAGCGAGCCTCAAGGCGCACTTGAGCAGCGTGGACTTCCCGATCCCGACAGGGAAATCTCGACGTCGCCTCGCGTAGCTCTTTGACTTCTCCGCGTCGGTTATACCGCTGGCTGACGAACTCGAGGGCCCTCATCGGACCGCGTTGATCCTCTTGCCCGTGATGCAGGTGACATTGAGGCGAAAGTAGATGTCGCGCTGGCCGCCCGCCCAAGGCTCGATACCGAGTGCCTGGACCTCGTAGATCTGCTCGGGGGCGCGGACAGAGTGGATCGTCCCGGTGGCGAGCACGCTCCAACCTTCGCTCATAGCGTCATCGATCCGGTCGACTTCGAAACTGACCGGCTCCTCGGACGCGATTGCAGCGACCTCTCCATCGAGAGCGGAGCGGAAGATGACGGCACCGGCCAAGGTCTTGAAGTTGACCGGAAGTGCCACCGGCCTCTCGGCCGAACGAAAGACCACTCGCCCCACACCTCCCCCGCCTAGCAATTCCCGGCATTCAATCTCATCGATAGCGACCAGATGGTGATCGGGAGCGGCGTTGGCCCGTCCATGGGCCCGGCCGTATTCTCCACCGAGGAGTTCCGAAGCAGACATCTCAAGCGCGAGCGCGATTCGCAGGCGGGCTGACGGCGACGGATCGGCGGTAGGTGTGTGCTCGAGATATTCGAGGTAGTCGGTTGCCATCCCGGCGCGCTCAGCCACCTGAGCGATGGTGAGGTTGAGTTCGCCTTGTCGCTCAGCAATGCGCCGGCCCACGTCGCCGGCTTCGTATCGGTCATTTACGACTTGGGTCACCTGCGCCTCCCACCGTGACCGGCGCGAGTCCCGACGCGTACCGGGCCCAGCGGCAAGGGGAACCGCTCAGGACGCACGGGTGAGGACGACCTTGAGAGCACCCGTCTCTGCGGCGTCGGAGAACACGTCGTAAGCCTCGATGAACTCGTCGAAACCGAAGTGATGGGTGGCAAAACGAGCCGCCTTCAGCTGTCCAGTTGCCATCAGACGGGCGAGTGTCGGCGTCGAGTAGGTGTCGACGAGGCCGGTCGTGATCGTCACGTCCCGGGTCCAGAGGGTTTCGAGGTGAAGTGTGGCTGGCTTGCCATGAACGCCGATGTTGGCGACGTGGCCCCCCGGCCGGATGAGCTCGGTGGCGAGTTCGAAGGTCGCCGGCGTTCCGACGGCTTCGATGGCCACGTCAGCGCCTAGGCCGTCGGTGAGATCCCTGATGATCGCGAGGGGGTCTTCGCTGCTGTTGTTGACGGTGACGTCGGCGCCGAACTGCTTGGCGGCCTGGAGCCTCGAATCAGCCAAGTCGATGGCAATGACGTGGCTGGGGCTGAAGAGAAGCGCCCCGGTGATGGCTGAGAGCCCAATGGGCCCGGCGCCGACGATGGCCACGACATCACCGGGGGTGACGCCGCCGTTGAGCACTCCCACCTCGTAGGCCGTCGGCAAGATGTCGGCCAGCATGAGGAACTCCTCGTCGGCAATACCCGCCGGGACCGGGTAGGCAGACGTGTCGACAAAGGGGACGCGGACCCTCTCGGCTTGGGTCCCGTCGATGTTGTGTCCGAGTATCCACCCTCCACCGTCGAGGCATTGGCCGAAGCGGCTCTCACGACAGAAGCGGCACTTGCCACAGGCCGAGATGCACGAGACGAGGACCCGGTCGCCTGTCTTGAAGTTCCGCACAGCGCTGCCGACCTCTTCGATGGTCCCAACCGCCTCATGACCGAGGATCCGACCGGGTGTCACCTCGGGGAGGTCACCCTTGAGGATGTGCAGGTCGCTGCCGCAGATTGTGGTCGCATCAACGGCGACGATGGCGTCGGTGGGGTCGATCAGTGTCGGGTCTGGTACTTCGTCCCAACTCTTCTCGTTGGGCCCGTGGTACACGAGTGCTTTCATGATGTGGTTCCTTGGCTCGATTGTGGTCTTGGGTCGGGCGCGGGTCGGGATTGACCGCGGTGTGGCGCCCGCCTCAAGGCGTGAGGTGGGGGATGGGGAGTGGCGCAGCCGCTCGTCGGTGCTCGGCCCGGTCGGTGACCCTGCTGAAGTGCCTCTTCCACCAGGCCGCGTCGAGTGCGTAGCGGTCCAGGCCAAGGTAGCCGGCGTTGCGCCAGGCCAAGATCAGGGGAACCTCGAGGATCATGTAGGCCGGGTTCACGCCGGCCGATCCGGTGAACATGTAGGTCATATTGAGCGTCAGTCCACCCAGCGCGGCTAGGCCGGTGAAGAGCCCGAGGACGAGCGCGATGCCGACGGCCAGCTCACCGAGTGCGATGAGCTTGGCGATCCACGAGGCGTTGGGGATAACGAAGTTGTGCAGGAAGCCGGCCCACCAGCCGTAGCTGGCCCCGCTCTTGCCCGTAGCGGATCCTACGACGCCGGCGGTGGCGAAGCCTTTGACGCCGGCTCCGCCTCCGAACCAGAAGGCGGCCTTCTCGCTGCCCCAGATCTTCTGGTAGCCGGCGTTAAGCCACCAGTAGCCGAGCACGAGTCGCACGGCGAGCCAGAGCACACTGGCGGCTCGGGACCGGAAGAGCCAGTCGGCGAAGGGCAAATTGTGCTCATGCCCCGGTACGTTCCGGTCGTTCAGAGGCTTGGGGGGCATCACGTGACGTCCATCAACGTCGTCGGTGGACGCGGGAGGAGGTGTCAGGACGTTCGTCTCTGGTCCCATCGGGACCACCGATCTCCTCCCGAGAGCGGGAGGACTGTCGCTCGAGGTGAGCTGAGAGCCAGCATGCCCTGGGAGCTGCAACAAACGCAGCAACAGGGGGAAAGGCAGGTCATGGACGGCAAGGGGCGGCGACCGTACGACGCGTGAGAGTGCGAACGGAAACCTTTCAGTCCTCGTTTCGAAACGTGAGCGAGTAGCCACGGCCGGGGCGGTTGACCAGGTCAGCAGGTATTTCCAAGCGGGCGAGGATCTTTCTCACCCTCGAGACGTAATTGCGGACTTCTTCTGGGAACAGCGCCGAGTCCGACCAGGCGTAGCCCATGATCTGCGACGAGGTGTAGAGGCGGTGGGGGTGATCGAGGAGGAACTGGAGCAGCTCGAACTCTCGATTCGTGAGGACGACCTCCTGTCCCCTGTGGCGTAGCACGCGACCGTCGGGATCGAGCCAGAGGCCATGAAGTTGCCAGATCCGCTGATACCAGAGATCAAGGCGTACGTAGTACCCCTCCATCTGAGTCTCGATGAAGGCGACATCGACGTCGGCTGCCTTTTGCGCCACCGGGTGGAGCTTGGGCAGCTCTCGCTTGACACGATCCAAGAGGCCGAGTTTGAAGCGGATCAGATCGTCGTAGATGCTCATCCAATGACGGGCATCCTCCCAGTGCTCCGTCTCGATATCCTCCCCCTCGAGCGGGCCTTGGGCCGGCACCTGTGGGTGGTCGACCTCCACGGACATAACTATACGGACGCTGTCGAACCCGTCTGTTGCTGAACTTCTTACGCCGCCCGGTGTAGGACTGGTTCATGAACTCGGGAGCACTGGATCCGGATCGGCCCGACATTGTCGCAGCGACGAGGGGAGGGGACGACTCTTTGGGCATGGAGGATGAGATGGCTCCTGCCAAGGCCTCCTTGGAAGAAGCGCTGTTCTGGAGAGGTATTTACACCGAGATCCTCGAAATGGAGGAGTCGGTCCTCGCTCGCATTCGCCAGCTCATGGCAAAGCAATCCCCTCAGGCACGACGAGAGGTCGAGTTGACGAATGTGCCGGTGGTGGTGGCCCAGGTCAAGCGATTCCGAGCCCGGCAGGGGATCTGGGAGGCCCGGGTGGTGGCCCACGAATCGGAAAGCCTGACGTCATGACGGCTCTGCCCCGGCTCGAAGAAGAACCTTCTGCCGCGCAGTCCCCGACCGAGTTCAGTGAAGTCGGAACTTTAGCGGTACCTCAAAACATCCGGTCGCGGATCTCCGCCGCTTGGTTCGGGATGGTCGCAGCGGCCCTGGTGTTGGTGCTGCGGATGATCTTCATTTTTCAAAATATGAGATCGGTGAAGATCACCCACGTCACCTTGAGCGGGACCATCCCTGTGGGTGTCGCTCTCCTCTTTGCAGCGATCGGTGGTTTGCTGCTCGCCGGGCTGGTTGCCTCACTTCGCATCTGGCAGCTCCATCATCGAGTGACTCAAGGGGAGAAAGAGACCTGAGGTTCTGGCCCCTCCTCCACGTGGCTTTTCCGACGGCAGCCCGCACTGGACGGAGGGGGTCGGCACCCCGCGTAACCCAGGTGTGCGTCGCCCTATGGACCGAGCCGATGCAGAGGATTCACAACCATTCCGCAGCCCACACCTCCTCAGCGAGAGAAGTCACCCAATGACGACGGTCCTCGCCAACCTTCGAGCACCCACTACACAATCCGCAACTCGAAGGTGGTTCGCGCTGGGTGCCCTGGCGCTCGCCGTGTTGGCGGTGGGTGTGGACGGCACCGTCCTCAGTGTGGCTCTGCCGACGCTGTCCAAGGCGCTGCATGCGTCGGAGTCCGACCTCCAGTGGTTCTCGTCGGGGTACTTCCTCGTGCTGGCCGCGGCGATGCTCCCGGCTGGCTTTCTGGGCGACCGCTATGGGCGCAAGAAGGTCCTCCTCGTCTCCTTGGTCCTCTTCGGAGTGGGATCCGCGGGATGCGCCTATTCGAGATCGGTGGGCGAGTTCATGGCCGCCCGGGTACTCGTTGGCCTCGCCGGCGCCGGGCTGATTGTCATGGCGTTCTCCGTCCTTACGGTGCTGTTCGCCAAGGGGGAGCGACCCAAGGCAGTGGGAGTAATGGCCGCGGCCACCTTTGTGGCCTTTCCGATCGGCCCCATCTTGGGTGGTTGGCTGTTGACGAATTACTGGTGGGGCTGGGTGTTCCTGATCAATGTGCCCGTCGTCGTGGTGGCCTTGGTCGCCGTCGTCGCCCTGGTCCCAGAGTCCCGCGCCTCCGAGCGCCCAGGCTTGGATCTCGTCGGGGTGGCGGCCTCCGTCGCCGGGCTTGTGATCTTGACCTACGGCCTGATCGAGGCTGGCCAGGACGGCTGGGGCAATGTCGACGCCTTGGCCATGATGGTCGGCGGAGTGGCGCTGCTGATCGGCTTCTTCGCCTGGGAGCGCCGATTGACCCGCAGGCCCGGTGGCCAACCGCTGATCGATTTGGCCCTCTTCTCCTCGGCCCCGTTCACCTGGGGGGTGATCCTCTCCATGTTCCCGATCGTGGCCATGCTCGGCGTCTTGTTCACCATGCCGCAGTACTTCCAGGGTGTGCTCGGGACGACCGCGATGGGATCGGGGCTGAGGTTGCTGCCTCTGGTCGGTGGACTCGTGGTCGGAGCTGTTCCTGCGGCCCGCGTCGTGCGCCTGGTGGGCGCCAAGGTGGCCGTGGCCGCCGGCTTTGTCCTCCTCGTGGTCGGGCTCTTGCTCGGCTCCACGATGACCCTCGGTTCGAGCGGCCTCTTCGTGGCGGGATGGATGGCCCTCGCCGGGCTCGGGGTCGGAATCGCCATGGCCACCACGATGTCCGCCGCGCTGGTCGAACTGTCCGAGGAGAAAAGCGGTGTCGGCTCGGGGGTAATGCAGGCTGTCAACAAGACCGGGGCTCCGCTCGGCATCGCCATCCTCGGCAGCGTCCTCAGCGCCGGCTATCTGGCCCGGCTCGACCTGGTGGGCCTGCCGGCGGCCGCGGTGGCCGCTGTCCGCCAAAGCGTCTTCGGCGGCGTGGCAGTCGCCGGCAGGCTTCACTCGCCCGCGCTGCGTACGGCGGTGCAGCGAGCCTTCGTCCACGGGATGGACCTGGCCCTTCTGGTCTCAGCTGGCATCGCCCTGGTCGGCGTTGTCCTCACCGTTCTCTTCCTGCCTCAGACGAATGCCTCGAAGAAGCCATTGACACCGCGAGTGGACACCGAAGGCGCAGGAATCGGGGACCGACCGGTGACCCCAGTCCGGGCTGGCTGAGACTGATGGCCGCGACGACCTTGGCGCAAGGAAGCTGGCTTGACAGATTTATTGACGAGACGCCTGGTTCGAGCAGGATGACCGCCCCACGGTCGATCGCCCCGTACGGGCTCGACGCCTCCTCAGCTATAGGAGCACGATGACATCGACCGTCTCGATCAAACCGACATCGTCCGCTTGGGCGATGTTCAACGACCAGTCCTTCTCCTTCGAGACGCTCCGGGCCCTCGCCTACACCTCATATGGTGGCGCCGACATCGGCGAAGTCACCAGCACGGCGAGCCGGATTCCCGATGGCGACAAGACCGCCTGGTACTCCGAGTGGCGGGCCCTTGCCGAACGGATCCATGCAGACGCGGAT